>NZ_JANKBZ010000042.1 GCF_024623785.1 Archangium lipolyticum | reverse complement strand
TGTAGCGCGTCTCCTTGTCCTCCAAGGAGCGTTTGTCCGCGGGCTGCTCGCTGCTGTGCTGACGCCCCCAGTAGCGCTGGCCTCCTATTCCCAGCGGCACCCCCTTGTCGCTCAGCAGCAGCGCGCTTACCACCTCCAGTCCCCTGGCCTTGCTCTTGTCCGTGCCCACCGGACCAAAACCCTTGGACAGCTGCTTGTTGCGCGCCGCCAGCACATTCAGTGAGCAACCGTCCGTAGCGGCCAGTACCAGCGGCCCCCTGGCACGCCCAAATGCCGCCTCCCCTGCCGCGCTCGTCATGTCCCCGGCCTCTACCTCTTCATTCTCCAGCAGCCGGTATGCCCCCTGTCTCCCTGGCCCTTGCTCCCACACCTGCGTCAACTTGCCCGCCGGCTTCTGCACCGCCTGCGCTGCCATGTCGACCAGCCGCTGCGTACGTCTCTCGTCCCCGAGCTGCGCCTGCCCAAACTCCTCGTGCGCCCACAGCGAAGCTACTGCTGCCGTCATCTCCTTCCTCATGACTCTATAAGTCATGGAATGCGGCGCACCATTCCCCCGGTTGGCCAAATGTGGCTAATGCTCAGCTCCGGGAGGGGGGTCGCCTCACCCCACGCGGCCGTAGACGGCACCGCGGACATCCACGCCCAGACCCCACTCGCGGCCGGCGATGTCCACCTGGGGCCCGATGGGCAGCGAGTGGTTCGACCACGTCCGCCCCCCGTCCTCACTCTGGTGCAGGGCCAGGTCGGTCCCCTTGGACGGGTCCGCGCCCCGGGTGAGCAGGCGCAGCACGCCCTCGGTGGCCACGAGGCGCAGCGGCTCACGGCCCGCGGGGAGCGGCTCCAGCCAGCGCACCTCCGAGCCCTGACGCTCGCCCACCCGGGCCTGCCCCTCCACCACCGCGGCCACGAAGGCCCCGTCCACGTCCACCACGCGCGCCGCGCCCACGTCCACCTGGCTCCAGGTGGCGCCCCCGTCCGTCGTGACGGAGAGGCCACGGCCCAGCAGGGCCACGCCGCCCTCCACCCGCCGCAGCCGCTCGGTGTGCGGGTTGCGCTCGCCCTCGAGCTCCAGCTCCGTCCACGTGGCGCCCCCATCCGCGGTGCGCCCGAGGAACCAGGCCCCCAGCACCCAGACCTCCTGCGCGCTGACGGCCAGCACCTGACCGAGGCTCGGCGCGCCCACGGGCCCGCGCGTCTGCCACTCGCGGCCACCATCCGTGGACACCAGCAGGTGGTAATCCGACCCCGAGCCCGAGGGCTTCAGCGTCGCGCCAATGGCCACGCTCAGCGCCCCGTCGCAGTCCAGCGCCTGCACCCAGCCCGGGCCCTCCCAGGTCCTCGACACGGACCCGGCGGCGACGCGATGGATTTGAGCGCGGCGGCCCTTCATGCGCTCCAGGAGGCTGCCAGCGGGTGGCTCCACCACCGCGCCGATGAGCCCGAAGCCCTCACGGCTCGCCGCCACCGCTCCGATCTTCAAACCCTCGGACAGCTCTCCCAGCCTCTCCCAGTCTTTCTCCGGCACGCGTCAACCTCGGATGTCGAATGCGGGGGCGAAGATGCCAGCCCGCCCGCTACCAGGGAAGTGAGAGGTGGGGCGGCTTGATGATCGGTGGCCACGACGGCTTGATGTCCTTCCACAGCTCCTCGAGCGACTCCTTGGCCACGTTCGCCGCGTCCTGGGGCTTCATCTTGCCGAGCGCCACCGCGACCTGACGCAGGCCGTCCTTGGTGAACAGGTCCTTGAGGTCCGGCGTGGTGCCAATCTTCAGCAGGTCCTGCGCCGGCAGCTTGTAGAGGCCGGACTGCACGTAGGCATCCGGGTGCGAGTCGTAGGCGAACTTCTTGAAGGCCTCGGGGTCGCGCTCGAGCTGGGCGAAGCCCACCGGGTCCTCCATCCGCTTGGTCTCGATGGAATCCTGCAGGGCCTTGAGCGTCCGGTCGCGCCATGCGAGGCCCTCGGGGGTCAGGTCCTTGGGCCCGAGACTGGAGAAGCGGTCGCAGTACTTCTGCCCGTACTCCAGGTAGTACGAGGGCGGCGTCATCCCCGGGTTGCGGCGCACGAAGTCGTCGTAGCGCTGGCGGTAGTAGTCCTTGGTGCCGGTGGGAATCTCCGCCGGGAGGTTCCGGGCGGCGTTGCTCCGGGCCGTGCCCCCGGTGGAGGCCGTCGGGGTCGGGCGGGGCGCCTCGAAGGTATCGGCGGAGCGGGCCGGGGCCGCCGACGAGGAGGTGGCCGGCGAGCGGACCGTGTTCTTCTGCGGGGCGACGGGCTTGGGCTCCGGCTGCGGCACCTGGGTCCGGGCGGGGGGAGTGCCGGGGCGGCTGATCCTCATGATCTCTTCCTCGGGATGCGTCCGGCACTGAGGACTTCAGGTCAGGCCAGGGGGGACAAGCGCGATTATCGCGAGGACCCGCCGGAAGTTTCCACCCGGGTGCGGAAAGTACCGTGGGTACGATTCGTGGAAACCGAGGGTGTAGGTGTCAGGCCTCACGGCCCGCCGGTGCCCACCAGGTCGATGACGGCGATCTCCGGCCGGCAGAGGAAGCGGATGCGAGGGGCATGGGGCTCGACCCCGACGCCCCGGCTGACGAAGAGGGTCGTCTGGCCCACCTCATGACGGCCCATCTCGTACTTCTTGTCGAAGCGGGACATGGTGAGGATCGCACCATAGAAGGGCAGGCGCACCTGGCCCCCGTGCGTGTGGCCCGCGAGGTAGAGGTCCGGCCCGAGCGGAGCCAGGTCCTCCACGAGGTCCGGCGTGTGATAGGCGACGAGCCGGAGGCCCTCGGGGTTCTCCCGCAGACACGTGGCGACGCTTCCGGCTGCGCCGTAGGGAGCACCACAGAGCACCAGCCGCCCGTCGGCGGCCCGGAGGGCCTCGCTTCGCAGTTCCTCCGCGACGCCGCCACCGAAGAGGTCCAGCGCGCGCCAGTACCAGACGTCGTGGTTGCCCCGGATGGCGAAGCGGCCGTAGCGCGTCTGGATGCGCGAGAGCACCTCGCGCAAGACGGGGAGCCCGGCCTCCGAGTTGAGGGAGTCCCCGGTGAAGACGAGCAGGTCCGGCTGGAGCGCGTTGACCTCGTCCGGCAGACGCGTGAGCGCCCTCGTCCAGCCGTCGACGTGGAGATCCGAGAGGTGAACGATGCGCAGCTTGCTCCCCTCGGGCAGCCTGGGCGTCCGCACCTCCACACGGGTGACCTGGAGCCAGTCGGCCTCGATGGTGAGCGCATACACGAAGCAACCCACGCCGATGAGCAGGAGACCGATGAAGAAGACAGCGGCCCTGCGCGTGGCTCGCGAAACGGACCGCTTGCGCAGCTTCGCCAGGAGGAGCTTCACCCCCAGGAAGAGCCCTCCGCAGCACACGAAGGCGATGAGCAGTGCGAGGAGCGCGAGCCGCAGTTCCTGTGCCCTGAAGGCATCATTCATGGAGAACCATTCGCGAGGAAGGCGCAGGCCGCCGACAGCGCGGCGCACAGGGGCGAGTAGAGCCACGTGTCCCAGGTCGCGAAGCGGGTACCCCGGACGCGCTTGAAGAAGCCCACCTGCCGGAACTCGCCCACGGCGCGCACTCCGAACACTCCCGCGAGCACCCAGGTCCCCAGCGTCACCAGGCCCCAGAGCATCGTGTCCTGAACGAGGCTGGCCAGCGCTCCGCGCAGCAGCATCACGGCCGCCGCGGCCAGCAGGAGCCCCGCGACTCCGAGCGTCATCGCAGGCGAGGGCGTGAAGGCCCGTGCGCCCTCCTCCTCCGGCAGCACGGCCGACGCCGCCCAACGCCCTCCAAACGCCCAGTAGACGTGGAGCAGGGACAGCAGGAGAAACACCGCGCAGACGAACAGGGTCACCAGGAGCATGGCAGTGAGGCCCAGCCTACCCGCTCGCCGGGCGGGCGGCCTTCCAGAACGTAGGGAAGTGTCCGCCCGGGCAGCTTGAGCCCCCTCCCTTCCCTCCCCAGCTTTCGGCGGCGCGGAATCCTCCGCGCGGCTTCAGGAGGACGGCAGGCATGGCGGCGATGGACCTGAACAAGATGATCGACCGGCTCAATGAGCTCATCGCGCTCGACTTCGACGCGGTGGGGGCCTACGAGGCGGCCATCAACCGTATCGACGTGGAATCCCTGCGCATGAGCCTGCGCACGTTCCAACAGGACCACGAGCGCCACATCCGGGACCTGTCCCGGGTCGTGCTGACGCTGGGGGGCAAGCCGACGCAGAAGCCGGACCTCAAGGGCTTCATCCTCAAGGGCTTCACCGCCGTCACCTCGATGATGGGCAACGAGGCCGCGCTCCAGGCCATGCGGGGCAACGAGGAGCTCACCAACCGCACCTACCGCGCGGCCCTCGAGTTGGAGTGGGGCGACGAAGCCCGCTCCATCATCGAGCGCAACTACTCGGACGAGCAGCGGCACCTGGCCTTCATCGAGGCCGCCCTGCGCAACCGCATCTGGGAGCAGGGCACGGTACAGCCGTAGGCCACGCGAGGCGCCGGGCCAGGGTCCGGTACCCGGCCGTCCGGCGGCCCGGCGCGTGGCGAGCGGTCCCGAGCGGGACGGCTGCCCGCTCCCCCACGTGTTCCCTCTCCATGGGTGGCGGGAGACACCCGCCCCCGGGGAGGGAGCATGAGAGAGAGCGAACACCCCGCGCGCTGGTGGCATGCGTTGGAGGATGGACGCATCCAATGCGACCTGTGCCCTCGCGACTGCAAGCTGCACGAGGGGCAACGGGGCATGTGTTTCGTGCGGCAGCGCACGGGCGACCAGATGGTGCTGACCACCCATGGGCGCTCGTCGGGGTTCTGCGTGGACCCCATCGAGAAGAAGCCGCTGACGCACTTCCACCCGGGCAGCAGCGTGCTGTCCTTCGGGACGGCCGGGTGCAACCTGGCGTGCCGCTTCTGCCAGAACTGGGACATCTCCAAGTCGCGCGAGATGGACCGGCTCACCGATGAGGCAAGCCCCGAGTCCATCGCCCGCGCAGCCGAGGCGTACGGCTGCCGCAGCGTGGCCTTCACTTACAACGACCCGGTCATCTTCGCCGAGTACGCCATGGACGTGGCGGACGCGTGCCATGCACGCGGCATCCAGACGGTGGCCGTGACCGCCGGCTACATGCACGCCGAGCCGCGCCGCGAGTTCTACGCCAAGATGGACGCGGCCAACGTGGACCTGAAGGCCTTCACCGAGGACTTCTACTTCCAGCTCACGGCCGCGCACCTGAAGCCCGTGCTGGAAACACTCGAGTACCTCCACCACGAGACGAGCGTGTGGCTGGAGATCACCACGCTGCTGATTCCGGGGAAGAACGACTCGGACGCGGAGGTGGGCGCCATGAGTGAGTGGTTGATGAAACACCTCGGGCCGGACGTGCCGCTGCACTTCACCGCGTTCCATCCGGACTACAAGCTGAGGAACATCCCGCCCACCCCGCCGGCCACGCTGCGCCGGGCGCGGGAGATCGCTCGGAAGGCGGGGCTGCGGTACGTGTACACGGGCAACGTGCATGACCCCTCGGGCGAGACGACGTCCTGCCCCGGCTGCGGCACGGCGCTCATCGAGCGCGACTGGCACGAGCTGCTCACGTACCGGCTCACGGAGGAAGGCAGGTGCCCGGACTGCGGCACCAGGGTTCCCGGACACTTCGACGCGAAGCCCGGAGACTTCGGACGCCGCCGCTTCCCCGTGGCAGTGATGTGACCCGACTTCCCCTCTCCCTCCGGGAGAGGGACGGGGTGAGGGTATCGCGAACCCCGGGTTGAACCCGTGGAGTCCCACCGTTAGGCATTGACGCCGTGCTGGACTCCGACGCCACTCCCGTCCGTGTCGTCCTCATCGCCGAGGACCCTCTCGCCCGGGGTGCGCTCTCCCGAGCCCTCGTCGAGCAGGGCGGCGATATCGTCGTGCTCCTGTCCGGCACCCTCGCCGAGGTGGAGTCCTCGCGCCCCGAGTCCACTCCCGATGTCGTCCTGTGGGACGTGGGCCTCCACCCGGCGGACGGTGCACGGCTCGATGCCCCCGAGCTCGGTGCTCCCGTGCTCGCGCTCGTCCCCGATGAGCCCTCCGGGGAGGGCGCGCTCTCCGCGGGCGCTCGCGGGCTCCTGTTCCGCGACGTGGCCCCCGCTCCGCTGCTCGCCGCACTCCGGGCAGTGGCCCGGGGGCTCTCCGTGTTCGATCCCGCGCTCTCCTCCTTGCGCGCGGCGCCTCGGGCATCGAGCCCTACCTCGGGCCAGGAGACGCTGACGCCTCGTGAACGCGAGGTGCTCGCGCTGCTCGCCGAGGGCCTGTCCAACAAGGCCATCGCGGACAGGCTCTCCATCAGCGAGCACACCGCCAAGTTCCATGTGAATGCCGTCCTCGCCAAGCTCGGTGTGCAACGGCGCACCGAGGCTGTCGTTCGGGCCGCTCGCATGGGACTCGTGACCCTCTGATGGCGGAGTGGCAACCCGGGGGATTCCATACCCTCACCCCGTCCCTCTCCCAGAGGGAGAGGGGATGGGTGTGAGCCCTGTTCCTCCAGGGAGGGGGACCTACCCATTTGGATGGGTCGGGAGCCATCCGTCTCGCCGATGTGCGGCTCGCTCGTGCCTTTTAGTTTTTACGGCGAAAGGAACGCCCGAAATGTCCGTCGACCTTCACGCCCTCTCCCAATCCCTCGCCTCCATCGTCGAGCGCGTCGCTCCCAGCATCGTCCGCGTCGAGGCCCGCCGCCGCCACGGTGCCACCGGCATCGTCTGGAGCGCCGAGGGTCATATCGTCACCACCCACCACGCCATCGAGCACGAGGGCTCCATCTCCATCGGCCTCTCCGATGGCCGCTCCGTCTCCGCCGAGCTCGTCGGGAGAGATCCCTCCACGGACCTCGCCCTCCTCAAGGCCGATGTCTCCGGCCTCACCGCCCTGGCCCCCACGCCGCTTCAGGAGCTCAAGGTGGGCCACCTCGTGCTCGCCCTCGGCCGCCCGGGCCGCACCGCGCGCGCCACGCTCGGCATCGTCAGCGCGTTCGGCGAGGGCTGGCGCACCTTCGCGGGTGGCCGCATCGACCGTTACCTGGAGACCGATGCCGACCTGCCTCCCGGCTTCTCCGGTGGCGCGCTCGTGGACGCACAGGGCCGCTTCCTCGGGCTGCTCACCGCCGCCCTGTCCCGCACCGCCGCCGTCGCCATCCCCGGCGAAACAGTCTCCCGCGTCACCCAGGCCCTCCGGCAACACGGTGGCATCCGCCGGGGCTACCTCGGCGTGGGCGCCCACCCCGTCCGGCTGCCGCAGGGTCTCGGGGCCCGCGTCGGGAGCGAGGGCGGACTCATCCTCCTCACCGTCGAACCCGACGGCCCCGCCGACAAGGCCGGGCTGCTCATCGGCGACGTCCTGGTGAGCCTCGGAGGCCAGCCGCTGCACAGCATCGAGGAGCTGCTCGGCTACCTCGGCGACGAGAAGGTGGGCACGCAGGTGCAGGCCCGGGTGCTCCGCGCGGGCGAGGTGCGCGAGCTCCCCATCACCATCGGCAAGCGTTCGTGAAGGGAGAGTGAAGCCATGAAGTTCCTCCAACAGTTCTCCGACGAGCTCGAAACCCTCGTGTCGAAGGCGGCGCCCGCGGTGGTGGCCGTGCAGCACGCGCGAGGCCATGGCACCGGCCTCTTCCTCACCCCCGACGGCTACATCCTCACCAACCGCCACGTGGTGCGCAGCCCGCGCCAGCTCACCGTGGAGCTGCACGATGGCAGCGAGGTGCGCGCCGAGCTCGTGGGCGCGGACGCTCCCACGGACCTCGCCGTGGTGCGCACCGAGCAGGGCTCGAAGTTCCCCACCCTTCCGCTCGCGGATCCGCATGACGTGCGCGTGGGCCAGCTGGTGATGGCCATCGGCAACCCCTTCCGCCTGGAGCGGTCCGTGTCGATGGGCGTGGTGAGCGCCGTCAACCGCACGCTGCCCCTGCCGGACGGAGTGGTGCTCGAAGGCCTGTTGCAGACGGACGCGGCCATCAACCCGGGCAACTCGGGCGGGCCGCTGCTCAACATGCGCGGGCAGGTGGTGGGCATCAACACCGTGGTGCTGCCGTACGCGCAGGGCATCGGCTTCGCGGTGAGCGCCACCACGGCGGCCTGGGTCGCCAGCCTGCTCATCCAGCGCGGCAAGGTGGACCGGCGCTTCCTCGGCATCGCCGCCACCGCCATCAACCTGCCGCCCGAGCAGGCCCGCGACACGGGCCAGCCCCGTGCCGTGCGAGTCCTCAAGGTGGGCGAGGGCTCGCCCGCGGCCGACGCCGGTCTCGAGGCGGAAGACCTGCTGCTGGGAATCGACGAGCGGCCCGTCACCAACGTGGACGACGTACAGCGGTTGCTGGCGCTCGCCTCGGCGCCCGAGGTGAGCCTGAACGTGCTGCGCAAGGGCCGCCGCCGCACCCTGCGGGCCCGCGCCGCCTGGCGCGAGCACAGCAAGGCGGCGTGAGCGTCCCTCTCACGGCAGGACGCGGAAGAGCAGCGGCAGCGAGGTGCCACCTCCAGGTCCGGGGGTGTGCACCACCACCGTCGCCTCGCCCGCGGTGGCCAGGGCCGAGGCGGGCACGGTGGCGACGAGCATCCCCTCCTCCCACCGCGTGGGCAGGGGCTCGCCGTTCCACCGCACCACCGAGGCCGCGTGGAAGCCCGAGCCCCGTACCCGCAGCGGGAAGGAGGCACTGCCCACGGGCAGCCCGGCCGGGCTGAGGCTCAGCGTGAACGGCACCGGCCGCTCGAGCGTCACGTGGAGAAGTGCCGGCAACGACCCACCACCGCCAGCGGCCGGCCTGGCCAGACCCACCGGGACGGTGCCCGCGGTCTCCAGGTCGGCCCCTGTCACCGGGAACATGGCGCGAATCGAGTCATTGAACAGGCTCACGCTCCGCTCGGCGCCCTTCCAGCGAGCCACCAGTCCACTCACGGGCGAGGAGCCGCTCATGTAGCTCCTGGCCCCGAGGACTCCCCACAGCACGAGGGACCGGGACTCGAGCGGTGCCCATTCCCCCACCGACAGGACACCGGGAGAGATGGACTGGAGCAGCGGCTGGCGCGGGGGCATGACGCGGAGGAACAGCGGCGCGCTCCACCCTCCATAGGGCGTGAACACCCGCACCTCCAGATTCCCCGCGGTGACCAGGTCCTCCGCATCCAGTTGCACGGTGAGGCCCGTCGCCGACTGGGTGAGGGGCACCTTCTCCCTGAAGCCCACGCGCACCACGGACTCCTTGCTGAAGAAGGGACCCTCCGAGCCACTCTCGATGTAGAGGCTCACGGGCTGCGCACCCGCATCGAGGACGGAGGGATGGAGCCTGGAGGCTCTCCACGCGTTGGAGGCGACCACGGGAAGCCTGTACGGCTCGCTCGTGCCTCCGCCGGGCTCGGGGTTGGACACGGTCAGCTCACCGGCTCCGGACGTGGCCAGCAGTCCGGCCGGCACGGTGGCGCGGAGCACCGTCTGCTCCAGCGAGGAGAAAGGAGGCGTCTCGCGTTGGAAGGTGCTCTTCAGTGCCACGCCGTTCCACCGGACGATGGACGCAGGCTCGAAGCCATACCCCCCGAGGGTGAGCTCCACGTCTCCGGAGCCCGCCGGGAGCCACCCGGGCTCGGCCCAGGTGAGCAACGGAACCTCGTGCCGCGAGTCGATCTGGAACATCAACGGCAGGGACGTTCCGCCGCCAGGAGCCGGGTTGGACACGGTGACCCGGGCCTCGCCAGGAGTCTGGAGATCGGCGGCGGTGAGGGAGACACCCAACCTGTCCGGCGTCTCCGCCTGGAACGAGGTGGCGCGCTCTTCTCCGTTCCAGCGCACCTGGGACCGCGGCTGGAAACCCGACCCGTACACGGTGATGACCCTCGCGCCAGAGCCCGCGCTGACGACGCCGGGCGAGAGCGAGGAGACCACCGGCGTGGGAGCGGACGCGGAGACGACGAAGCCCAGGGACTGGGACTCCTTGCCATCCTCGCGGAGCACGGAGATGCGTGCCGTGCCCGCGGTGGACAGGTCCTCCGCGGTGATGTCGGCGACGAGCTGGCCATTGCCATGGAACCAGGTCGTCCGCGCGCTCCCGTTCCAGAGCAGCGTCGAGGACGACGTACCGAAGCCATCTCCGAACACCTCCAGCACCAGACCGGCGCTCCCCTGGACCGCGCGTCCCGGAGACAGCTCCCGCAGCACCGGGCCCGACTGGACGAGGATCTCGAAGGAGCCCGACGTTCCTCCACCCGGCTCCGGGTTGTGCACCGTGAACGCGCCCCGTCCAGCGGTGGTGAAGAGCTCCGGCGGGAGAAGCGCCGTGAGCACGCCCTCGTTCGTCCGCGAGGACTCGACCCGGTTCCCGTTCCAGTACACCTGCGAGCCGTCCCGGAAACCACTCCCCTGGAGGGTGAAGGAGACGGGATGGGTGAAGGTCGTGTCGTTGGCGGAGACGACGCGAGGCCACACGTCATCGAGGCGCGGCTCGGGATAGCGCACCGGGAGCTGCACGAAGCCCGACAGCTGCGGCCATGGCCCCAGGTCGTTCTTCACGGACAGCGATTGGAAGCCGCCCTGCTGACACCTGGACCGCTCGACCTGCACGAGCAGCTCCTGGTTGCTCACGAACGTGGTGGGCAGTGGAATCCCCCCCAGGTAGATGACGGTGGAGGCCCGGTAGAAGTTCTTCCCGAGGATCCTCACGGGGGTGAGCTCGTCCTGGCATCCAGAGGGAATGGACCCGGGCACGAGCTCCGAGAGAACGGGAGCGGGGATCGAGAGCCCGACGCTTCCGGAGTCACCGCCGCCGGGGGAGGGCGTGAACACGTCTACCCCACGATTCGACCACTCCGCGAGCTGCGTATGAGTCAGGCTCGCGGTGAGCCGGGTCTCACTCACGTAGGTGGTGGGGAGCGCGCTCGATCCCAACCGGATGACGGTCGTGGGAACGAAGTCCCGGCCTGTCACTGAAATGGTGACGGTGTGGCCCTCCGGATCGTCGTAGGAGAGCTCCGCGGAGTCCATCAACGGACGCGGATTCCCCTGGGGGACGTCGCCCCCCGCGTCCGTTCCACTGCCCCCGCCATCCAGGCCTGGCGTTCCGCCGTTCCCGTTGCTCAACCCCGGCCCGCAGGCACAGAGCACGACCGCCAGGGCCCAGGCCCCCAGGTGATTCCAGACTCGCATCGACGACATCCCCTCGCTTGGATTTCAGCGTGTTGCCTCCAGAACCCCGGAGGCGGAGGGAATGCGCAAGGTTTCCCGCGTGGCACGCCGAACGCTCAGGGATACACCTGGAAGACGAGCGGCAGCGAGGGGCCACCTCCGGGCTCGGGCGTGACGACCCTCACCCGCGCCTCGCCCGGCTGCGCCAGCACCGAGGCGGGCACGGTGGCGACGAGCGTCTCGCCTTCCAACCGCGTGGGGAGGGACTCGTCATTCCATTGCACCACCGAGGCCGCGTGGAAGCCCGAGCCACTCACCCGCAGCGGGAAGGACGGGCTGCCCACGGGCATGCCAGCGGGCCGCAGCCCCTGCAGGAGCGGCACCGGCCGTTCGAGCGTCACGTGGAGGAGCGCCATCAGCGACTCGGTCTCTCCCACTGCGGAAGGCTTGGACAAGCGCACCTGCACCGAGCCCGCGGTACGCACGTCGGCCGCGGTCACGGGAATCCGGGCATCGTACCCGGACGAGTTCAGGCTCATGCTCCGGGCCGTGCCATTCCACAGCACCTGGGTGTCCGGCGGCCGGTACTGGCTGGAGTAGTGGGCGCCAACGAAGTTCTCCCCGTGCACCCGCAGGGCACCGGAGCCGGTCTCGCCCCACTGCCCCACCGAGACCACACCGGGAGAGATCGTCCCGAGCCACGGAGTACGCGGGGGGACGATGGGGAAGGGCCTGGGAGCACTCAGCCCCACCCCGGGTGTGAACACCCGGACCTCTACCTTCCCGACGGAGGCCAGACGCTCCTTCTCCAGATGCACGGTGAAGCTGCCCTCGTCACGCCGGGAGGGCACGAGCACTTCGCTCCCCCACTGCAAAACCGAGTCCTTGGTGATGTGGGAGTAGGACCACAAGTTATTCACGTCGAGGTACAACTCCTGGGTCCCCACCTCGGCGGAGGCCGGGGACAGCGGTACCCCCCACTCGCCGGGCGCCAGGATGGTGAAGGGCACCGGGTCGCTCAGCCCGCCCCCGGGCTCGGGATTGAGCACATGCACCTCGGCGGTCCCGGGACTCGCCAGCCGCGAGGCCGGCACACGTGCGGAGAGACGTGCCTCCTGGACGCTGGTGGTGTCATAGGTGGTGAGCCAGGTCGGCAGTGTCTCTCCATTCCAGAGGATGACGGACGTGGGCTCGAAGCCATACCCCACGAGGGAGACCTCCGCCTCCGGAGTGCCCGAAGGAGCCATCATGGTGCCGGGCGAGCTGATGACCGGAACGGCGAGGCGTGGCTCGATTCGCAGCAGCAGCGGAAGGGACGTTCCGCCCCCGGGGCCCGGGGTCACCACCGTGATCCTGGCCACTCCGGCGCTCTGGAGGTCCGCGGCCGACAGGGAGGTCCTCAGGGTGGTCGAATCCACGAAGGTGGTCACACGCTCCTCGCCGTTCCACCGAATCCGGGAGTCCTGGTGGAAGCCGCTGCCGTACACCCAGAGCGTCCTCCAGCCACTGCCCGCGGAGAAGACGGCGGAAGAGAGGGATCGGACCACCGGCGCGGGACGTTCCTCGGAGACGAGGAAGCCCAAAGGAGGGGAGACCTTCCCATCCCTACCCACCACGGTGATCCGCGCCGTGCCGGGCAGGGTCAGGTCCGCCGCTGGAATGTCGGCCAGGAGACGACCTCCGTAGGGGTGGAGCCTGGTCGTCCGCGCACGCCCGTTCCAATACACCGTCGAGGCGCCATCGAACCGCTCCCCCGACACCTCCAGGGTGAAACCAGCACCTCCCAGCTCCGCACTCGAGGGGATCAGCTCATGAACCACGGGGCCCGAGTGGATGGAGATGCGGGTGGGGCTCGACGTGCCCCCGCCGGGAGGAGGGTTGTGGAGCGTGAGCTCGCCCTGGCCGCTGGTGGCGACGAGCTCCGGAGGAAGCACCACCGAGATCGACCCATCGCCGTTCCAGATGTAGGAAACCCGGGCGCCGTTCCAGCGCACCTCCGTGCCGGTCCCCCGGTGGAGCAGGCCCGTGCCCCACAGGGAGAGAAGGACATTGCCCTCCGACGGCGTGCCCGCGTCCACTCCCGCGTCCGCTCCTCCGGGCTCGAGGGCTGAGATGACGCGCGGCCAGACGTCATCGATGACCGGCTCGGGGTTGCGCACCTCGAGCGCCACCCGGGCCGACGACCGCGGCCAGACGGAGGGAGTGTCCACGTACAACAGGTGGGTGCTGGCCGAATAGCAGGCCGACCGTTCGAGCCGCGCGGTCAGCTCCTGATTGCTCACGAAGGTGGTGGACAGGGGGAGGCTCCCCACGAACGACACGACGGAGGTCCGCAGGAAGTTCTTCCCGAGCACCCGGACGGAGATGGGCTCTCCGGTCTGCTCGCAGTCGGCGGCGATGTGGCCGGGCACGAGCTCCGAGATGACCGGCGAGGGCAGCGGGATATAGACCCGTTCGGACAACCCTCCTCCGGGAGCCGGTGCGAAGACCTGAACGGCACCATTCATCACCAGGTAACGGAACGAGGCGCTCGGGAACGTGGCGGTGAGCCGGGTCTCGCTGAGGTAGGTGGTGGTCAGGGGCTGCCCTTCCCAGTGGATGATGGAACCGGGAACAAACCCCTGCCCATGGACGGTGAGGTTGAGCGTCTCCCCATCTGGATCCGCGTAGGTGAGCTCCGAGGAGCGCTCCACCACCGGTGCCGGGATTTCCTCCGGGGAGACGCCCGTGTCCGGATTGCCCCCCGTTCCCCCATTGCCCGCATCAGGGTTCAGACTCAATCCCGGTCCACAGGCACAGAGCACCACGGCCAGGACCCAGGCCCCCAGGTGATTCCAGACTCGCATCGACGACATCCCCTCGCTTGGATTTCAGCGTGTTGCCTCCAGAACCCCGGGGGTGGAGGGAATGCGCAAGGTTTCTCCGCGTCAGCGCAGCACGAAGGCCAGGCCAAGCCGGCCGCTGGGGATGAGTTGCGAGGACGTCGGCCCGTCCTGACGCTTGAGCAGGGTGATGGGGGCGTGCACCTCGGCCAGGGCCAGGACACTGTCCGACAAGGGCCACCGCACGCCGATCCAGGGACCGAGGCCGGGGCTCACCAGCCAGCCGATGACCTTCTCCCCCGAGGTCTGATGGATGAGCTGCCCCACCAGCGCCATGCCCAGATAGGCCTGGAAGCGCTCCCCGGGCCTGCCCAGCACGTTCCAGCGCAGACCCAGCGAGAGCTGGCCCACCGTCTCACGAACGTCTCCGGCTCGGAGGCTGCCCAGCTCGAGCCCCACCACCAGCCGGAGCGTTCCCCTTCCCGTATACGAGAGGTGGCCCAGCGGCATCAGTGCCCCGCCGAGCGAGGCCGTTCCGCGCATGCCCGCCCCCAGGGCCAGCTCCGAGCCCTCGATGAAGGACGCCACCGGCGTCTCCTGTACGGGCGCTTCCGGTACGGGCGCCTCCAGCTCGGGCTCCTCGCCCTTGGCGCTGGCCGCGATGGCCGGGCCCGCCTCGGCGGGAAGCTCCTCCCACCGGAGCTGCTTCGCCTCTCCGGCGCCCACGCGCACACGGGCCCGGTGGAGCTTGCCGCCACGCCACACCTTCACCGCGTACTCGCCCGGTGGCAGGGCCACCTTGCGCGGAGCGCCCGCGGGCAGCTCGACCAGGACCTGGTCGCGCAATATCTGGATGAGGAGCGCGCGCTCGAAGCCCTCGGGCAGCTCCAGGGCCGAGCCCGGCGTGTGCACCTGGGTGAGCACCAGGTCGCCCTGTCCCGAGAGCCGGTAGTCGTAGGCCGGGTGCTGGCCGCCCGTGAAGGTGTTGGAGGTGGCGGTGACGGTGCACGAGAATGCGTACTGGTAGGCCTCGGTCAGCGTCACCTGCCCGTCGCCCGAGGCATCCGCCGCGCCCCGCAGTCCCGACACCAGGTGATGGGTGAAGAAGGAGCCACCAATCTCCTTCGACTCCAGCGACACCTCGTCCTCCGCGCTGGAGGTGAGCAGCACCTGCCCCGCGCTGGCGACGTCGTCCGCGAGCTTGATTTGAAACGCCGGGCCGGGCGTGCCGCCCTTGGCGCGCAGCAGCGCACCGCTCCTGCAGCTGTCGACGACGGCCAGCCGGACCTCGGCGCCCGTGCGCTCCAACCACTCGCGGAGCGCGGTGAAGGTGAGGCGCTCGCGGCCCAGTTCGAGCGCCACCCCATCCGAGTGCCCGGAGAAGTAGAAGAGGAGGACGACGCGAGTGCCCGGCTCGCCACGCCAGGAGGAGATCCTCCGGGTGGCGAGGCTCAACGTGTCGCGGAGCTGTGCCAGTCCCTTGCCCTGGAGGAGGAAGAGGTCATCGGGGGCCACGTCGCCCAGCTCCGTGAGGACGCGGGCCATCTTGCCGGCATCGGCCTCCGCGAAGCGCAGCGGCGGCCGCTCGCCACTTCCCACGTTGTTTCCCACGAGCACGGCGACGCGGCGGGTGTCCGCGAGCGCGGGCGAGCCCGCCAGCAGCGCGGCCAGGACGGGGAGCAGCAGGAGTCGCGAGCTCATGGTGTGGCTTTCTCGAAGAGGAAGGAGGCCTGGTCATCGGCCTCGACGAAGAGGCGTGTGGAGGCGCGGATGGCGGCCGGGCCACCGGATCCTATCTCCTCGAGCGCGGCGCGCACGGTGGTGGCCTGGAGGGGCTCGCGGGAGAAGAGCGCGAAGAGCCGCTCCGGCCCAGGCGCGGCGTCCAGGATGATGCTGTAGGGGAGCGCCACCGCCTCGCCGGTCTCCACGGGACCGCTCTTCAGCCCGTTGAAGGGGTAGTAGATGCTCGGCTTGCCCGCGCCGTCGATGGAGACCACCATCAGGTACGGCAGCCCGCCGGACTCCACCTGGAAGCGGATCTGATCCATCGGCGCGAGCGGCTCGCCCTCCCCGGCCTTCCACACGCGCTCGTCACGGTGCACGAAGACCTGGAGCGTGGCCCCGCCCTTCACGGCCAGGTCCGGCGCCTCGTGCACGGATTCACGCGGCAGCACGAAGAAGACGGCGAGCCCGGCCACCGCGAGCACGGGTGCCACCCGGGCGAACAGCGCGCCCCAGCGGGCCCACGGCGAGGGGCGCCACCGCGGATCCGCGAGGTGATGCGGCAGCACGTGGCGGGTGAAGTGGGCCTTCAGGGCGGCGTTCTCCTCGGAGCGCTGGCGGCACGTGGCGCAGGTGCCGAGGTGCGCCGCCATCCGCTCCTTCTCCGGAGGAGGGAGCGCGTCGAGCGCGAGCGTGTCGAGCTCCAGGCTCGAGAGATGGGCCTGCGCGGGATTCATGCGTCACTCCTCCTGGCGAACTTGTGGGCGTTCTTCTCGAACTCGGCGAGCCGGTTGACGACGGTGCGGCGGGAGACGCCGAGCACCTCGGCGACCTCGTCCTGGCCGAGTCCCTCCGCGTGGTAGAGCCACGCCACGGCGGAGACCTTCTCGGGAGCGCGGGCGATGAGCCGGCGGGCGAGGTCGGCGTCGAGGAGCACCTGCTCCAGGTGGGAACCTCCGAGCTCGGGCAATTCGGCCACGGGCTCGGCGCGGCGGCGGCGGTTGCGCACCTGGTTGAGACAGTAGTGGGTGGCGACGCGGTAGATCCACGCGAGCGCGTGCTGGTTGTCGGCCGCCTTGTCCAGGTGCTTGTAGAGCCGCAGGAAGGTCTCCTGGGTGGCATCGGCCGCCGCGGCGTCGTCGCCCAGGATGCGCCGGCAACGGGCGTACAGCGTGGGCCCGTAGGTGCGGTAGAGGGCGGTGAAACGGTCTGGGTTCATGGGCCTGCGGCGGTGCTCCTACATGAGCTGTCGCCGGTCCAACACCGCCCCCCGGAAAATCGCGCAAGAAATCTTCGGGGCCCGCGCGAGGGCGAGCGTGGCGCGACCGACCGCCTGGTCCCCTGCCTGCCCATTTGCAGGGGCTCCGATGCCCACCAGCTTTCCCGCGTCCAAGGAGGAATAGATGACGAGAAAGCTGATCGCTGGTGTGGCGGTACTCACCCTGTGGGCCGGGAGCGCTCTGGCGCAGGAGCGGAAAGAGGCCAACGCGGACATGCGCGGACTGACCGTGCAGCTCGGCGGCGGCGTGGAGGGCTACACCAACGCCCTGGCATCGGACATCAACCCCGGTGTCGCGTACGGGGCGACCCTCATCCTCAAGCCCACCAAGGTGCTGGGGCTCGAGGTCGGCTACTCCGGAGCGGCGAACAACTTCGACCGCGACTCGGTGGCCGCCTCGGGGACGACGAGCGGCCCGGACATCATCCGCAATGGTGGCCAGGCCGTGGCCACCGTGGGCCTCACCGCCGCCCCGCTGCAGCCCTACGTGCTGGCCGGCCTCGGCTTCAGCCACTACAACGTCCGCGGCAGCGCCCCGGGCTTCCAGGATGACAACGTGGGCAACCTGCCGGTGGGCGCGGGGCTGCGCCTGTACGCCGGCAACTTCACCGCGGACGCGCGCATCAACTACAACGTCCTCTTCGACCAGGAGTTCGCGGGCCGCGTGCCCGCCGCCGACGTCTCCCTGCCGGTGGGCGAGACCTTCAGCAAGGGTGGCAGCTACACGGGCACCCTCAACTTCGGCGCCACCTGGTGAGGTGAGGACAGGAGGGGGACAGGTCTCGAGCACGAAACCGTCCCCCTGTCTGTGAACGGCTTCACACCCCCTCAGTGAGGCGATTCACATCCCCGGCCCCCCCTCTCGCGGTACTTCTTCTCCTGGGAACGGGGACTCGATGCACGTCGGACCCGAACACCAGACCCGAGGTGCGAGCGGAGTAGAGCCCGCACGAAGCGACCGGGGCCATGTCCTGAGGGGGGATGGCCGGCAGGGCGCGGGGAGGGTGGAAGGGTCCGACACGATGGCCACGCCGGGGGGCATGGCCTACCGTCCAAGTTCCCAGGGAAGGAGAGGCCACGCTGGGGGGCGCGGCCTCCGCCCATGTTTTCGGGAGTCGAGACCGCGCGGGGGGCGCGGGCTCCTCCCCATCTCAGTCCACCACGTCGCGGCGCAGCCTCTCGGGGTCCGCCAGGGTGATCTGCCCGTTCTCGTACGAGAGCAGCCCCTCGCGGGCGTAGAAGCGCAACCACTTGTTGGCGCTCTCCCGCGTCACCCCGCACAGGTTGGCCAGATCCGCCTGGGTGAGCTGCTTGGGGATGACGATTCCGCCGCTGGCGCTCGGCTGTCCCTGCGTCCGGGCCAGGTCCAACAGCACCCGCGCCAGCCGCGCGCGCGCGTCCAGGAAGGCCGAGTCATGCACGAGCTGCGTGACGCGCCGCACCATCTGGCTGAGCACCGCCAGCAGCCCCATGGCCACCTGCGGGCGCTCGCTCAGGAAGCGCCGGAAGTCCTCCTGGTGGAGGCTCAACAGGTGCGTCTCCTCGCGCGCCACCGCGTCCGTCGAGCGCGGCTCCCCGTCCAGCAGCGCCAGCTCTCCGAAGGCATCCCCCCGGCCCAGCAGCGCCAGGATGACCTCCTTGCCCTCCGCGGAGCTCAGGCGGATGGCCACCTCGCCCTTGCGCACGATGAACAGCGCCGTTCCCACATCCCCCTGGTGGAAGATGACCTCGCCCTTGCTGTAGCGCCGCTGCTGCAGCAGCGCGGAGAGGGTGTCCAACTCCTCGCTGGCGAGGTGCTCGAACATCGGGACGTGAGCCAGCAGCTGCGAGAAGGACATGGAAGTACCTCGGCATCCGGAACGGGCGAAGCGGGCGAACGCCGGAAGTCTCCTCCTCGCCGTGCCCGGGTCAAAACCTTATCGGATCCTCCCCACGAGCCAATGCCCGCTTGCTTGCACTCCTCTCCTGCCATGGGGGCGGACACGGTCACATTGACCATCATGTACCCTTGCGGAATGATGCGCCGAGGGTGTAACGCCAAGCTCGACACGCGTGGATGCCCCGGCAGTGTTTCTCGAAGCGTGATGAGCGAATGACCGCAGAGGCTCCCTCGGCCGCCACGGCCTCCCGTCCCCAGTGCCCACGTTGCGCGACGGTGTTGCCCGCCGTGAGCCAGGGTACCCAGGTGATACGTTGTGGGGGCTGTGGTGCCGCCTTGCAGGTGAGTGTGCGTCCCGTGGAGCCATCGGCGCCCCCCATCCCGGCCCCCACCGCCGACGGTCCGGGAGTGGCGAGGCCCCGCCGCCGGCCCATGGTGGAGGTCCCCGGCCCCCGGCGCGTGGAAGCGGAGCCCGCTCCAGTGGCGCCCGCGCACACCATCACGGTGGAGCTCTCGCAGCGGGACATCGACTACGAGCCCGAGCCCGAGCCAGGGACCGCGCCCTCCACCCCCGCCCCAGCGCGTCCGCCGACGCCCACGCCGGCCCCCACCCCCCATGCCGACGTGCCCTGGTTCGCCGAGGACATCGAGCGGCTGCCAGAAACCAACGTGGACCTCGGTCAGCTGGCGCTGGAGTCCTTCGAGCCCTACCCGCCCCTGTCCCTGAGGCCCGACATGCCCCCGTCCTCCCGGACCGCGGCGGCGCCGTCACGCACGCTTGGTGTGCCAGCGTCTCATTCACAGGTGAAATGACAGCAATCCAGCAGGCTGGTCCTCTGACGGCCAGGCCCACGGACCCATGACGCCCGGGAGGGGTGGGTGGGGTATCATGCCCCTGGCGCGCGGTTCGACGACGGCACGCATCGAGGAGGGAGCGGAGGAGCGTGATGAGGAACGCAACCAGCATGGGGTCATCCGCGGACGCCTCGGCGGACCTCCAGGGTGCGAGGCAGGGCTGCATCGAGCTGGGGCGACAGGCCGAGAGCATCGCCGAGTGGGTGTTCCCCCTGTTGCGCCAGGCGACGCAGGAGCTCAACCGGCTGGAGACGCAGCGCGACGAGCTGCGCAAGGCGACGGGGGCCCGTGAGACGCCGCCGACCGTGCTGTCCAGGCTGAACGATCGCATCGAGGACCAGGGCCAGAACGTCAAGCGACTGGAGCGGGCCAGCCGCGGGCTCAAGGAGCTCATCTCCGGGCTCGGCGGGCTCGGCGAGCAGCTGCGCAACGGGCTGTCGCGCCGCGACGAGGAGCAGCGCGAGCAGGAGGCCATCGCCCGCGAGGAAAAGCGGATGTGGCTGCGCGAGCTGGAGACCCTGCGTGAGCAGGTGGGAGGACGGACGGGCGGCTCGGGCCCATCGGCCGCGCAGCAGGAGGAGTTGCAGCGGCTGCGCGCCGAGAGCGAAGGGCTGCCGAAGCTGCGCGCCGAGAGGGATCGGCTCGCCCACCGGGTGGCCGAGCTCGAGAAGGAGCTGGCGGCCCGCGAGCAGTCGCTCACGGCCAAGGAGCAGACCGTCGAGGATCTGCGCAGGATGATCGTCCTGCTCACCGGGGACTCGGCGGCGGCCTCCACCCCGTCCACGCCCACCGCGCCCAAGCCCGTCCCGGCGCCCGTCAACGTCGTCTCCCTCGGCGCCTCCAGCAAGGCCCCGGCTCAGGCTCCAGCGCCGGCCAGGGCCCGGTCCGCCGAGAGCCCGAAACCCCGGGGGGCCGCGACGATGTTCGGCAACAGCACCATGCAGCTGGCCGACAGCCTGCTGGAGACGCTGGGCGAGAGCGTCGAGAACACGCCGTACACCCCGCCGCCCATCTCCGTGGAGCCCCTGGCGCCCGAAACCCGCTCTCCGAGCATGGAGATCATGCTGGGCCCGCTCGATGCGCTCGAGGCGCCGCCGCCGGCGCCCCCGCCTCCCGTGCCCGCCCTGCCCCCCGTCCCGCTGGTGCCTCCCGTGGCGCCGCTGTCCGCCATGCCCAAGGCGAGCGCGCGGGTCGCGCCTCCGCCCCCCACCAAGACGCCGGCCCCTCTTCCGGGCATGGCCCAGAAGGTGGTGGGACGCCCCGGCACGCTCGTCATCAGCGAGGACATGTTCAACGACATGCTCGTCGAGGAGAAAGACCTCGGCGGACCCGGTAAGAAATGAGCATGGCGCCGTCGGGGGACACCACACTGCCCGCGCGCTTCGGGCGCTATGTGCTGCTCAGCCACCTGGGACGCGGTGGCATGGCGGACATCTTCCGGGGCGTGGCGCTCGGCGCGGGCGGCTTCGCCAAGCCCGTGGTGGTCAAGCGCGTGCTCCCGGAGGCCATCCAGCAGGAGTCCGCGGTGAAGATGTTCATCGAGGAGGCGCGGCTGTCGGCGCTCCTCCAGCACATGAACATCGCTCAAATCTTCGACTTCGGAGAGCAGCGGGGCGAGTACTTCATCGCCATGGAGTTCATCCATGGGCGCGACCTGCATGACCTGCTGCGGCGCGTGTCGACGCGGGGACAGGGCATCCCCGTGCACGTGGCCTGCTACATCGCCATGGAGGTGCTCAAGGGGCTGGACTACGCGCACCGGGCGCGCTCGGCGGCCGGCGAGCCGCTCCACCTGGTGCACCGCGACGTCAACCCCACCAACATCCTCCTGTCCTTCGAGGGGGAGGTGAAGCTGCTCGACTTCGGCGTGGCGCTGGTGGGCAACGCGGACACCACGAACAACGTGCGTGGCAAGCCGGGCTACATCCCCCCCGAGCAGCTCGCCCGGAAGAAGGCGGACGGGCGCGGCGACATCTTCGCCCTGGGCATCACCCTCTACGAGATGCTGGCGCGCCGGCCCGCCTTCAAGCCCGGCCCGATGATGGACGTGCTCAAGCAGACGGTGGCGCTCAAGGCGCGGCCGCTGCGGTTGCAGGACGCGTCCCCCTTCCTGCCGGAGCCGCTGTGCGCGGTGGTCAACCGGTGCATCCTCGCCAACCCGGACGAGCGCTTCCAGACGGCCGCCGACGCGCTCGACGCGCTCGATGAGTTCCTGCTCTCCGCTGGCCTGCGCGTGTCGCAGCGCGACCTGGCCGCGCTGATGGCCAACACCTACGAGCCCGAGGTGCGCACGCCCCCGGTGCAGCCGCCCATCCCCCAGGAGCTGCTGACGCAGGAGGCCCCCGCCGCGGTGGCCCCGTCCACCGCGCCCACGTTCGCGGTCCGCGAGCCGGGGGGAGGCCTCGCCCTCTCGAAGCTGGGCGAGGACGACGTGCAGCTCCTCTTCGCCGCCGGGAAGTTGTCTCCGAAGGCACAGGTGTCACAGGCCGGAGGACCCTTCCTGCCGCCCTCGGCATTCCCCCGCTTCAGCGCCGCGGCGGCCTCGGCCCAGGAGCGCCTCGAGGCCCGGCTCACCAAGGCTCCCCCGCCCCGCTACGCCGGGAACCTGACCCTGGCGCCCGCGCTCCGGGTGATGGCGCGGCTCATGCTGTCCAAGGCCACCGGCCGGCTCCACTTCGCCGACAACCACGCCCACAAGGAGCTCTTCCTCAAGGCGGGCCAGGTCATCGCGGTGCGCTCGAGCGTGGCCGCGGACCGCTTCGGCCCCTTCCTCCTCAACACGGGAAAGCTGACGGCGGAGCAGTGGCATCGGGCGGTGGAGAGCACGCGCCCCTTCTCCGGCCGGCTGATGGACGCACTGCTCGCCTCGCGGGTCCTCTCCCCGGCGGAGCTGGCCGAGTGGTCGCGCGAGCACCGGCGCACCGTGGCGCTCGGCCTGCTGGGCTGGACACGGGGCCGCTACGCCTTCTTCGAGCACGAGGCCCCCATCACCGACGGCTCCGAGGAGCGGCTGGGCGGACTCGCGCTGCTCAACGAGGGCCTGCGCGCGCACTACCCGCTGGAGCGGCTGGTGCGCGAGCAGGAGCCCCTGCGCCACAAGCCCCTCTTCCGCAACCTGGACGCGCCGGTGGCCGCCAGCGACCTGGCGCTCTCGGCCTCCGAGCTGCGCGCGGCATCACTGCTCAACAAGCCCGGAAATACCCTGACCTCCGCGCTTGCGGAACTCAAGCGTCCGGAGGATGAAGTAGCCCTGCGCCGCGTGGCGCTGCTCTTCACCGAGGTAGGGCTCCTGGCGGCGGCCTAGAGGAGGGCCAGGAGGGACGGGGCGTATGGGAATCGTTCTCGGAATCGACCTGGGCACGACGAACAGCTGCATGGCCATGGTCGATCCGGCCACGGGGCAGGCCCGCGTCCTGACCAACCGCGAGGGGGAGCGCACTACCCCCTCTGTCGTCGGCTTCGATGCCTCGGGCAAGGTGACGGTGGGCAGCGCGGCCCGCCGCCAGGCCGTGCTCCACCCCCGGGACACCGTCTTCAGCGTGAAGCGGCTCATCGGCCGGCGCTTCTCGGATCCAGCGGTGCAGAAGATCATGAAGCTGCTGCCCTACGAGGTGGTGGCGGACCCCTCCGGCAACGCCGCGGTGCGCGTGCACGGCCAGGTGATGACGCCGGCCGAGGTGTCCAGCCACGTGCTGCGCTACCTCAAGGAGAGCGCCGAGGCGCAGCTCGGCCAGAGCGTGGACGGCGCCGTCATCACCGTGCCCGCCTACTTCGACGAGGTGCAGCGCCAGGAGACGAAGAACGCCGGCCAGCGCGCCGGGCTCACCGTGCACCGGCTGCTCAACGAGCCCACCGCGGCCATGCTCGCCTGCCGCTTCGACGAGTCCCAGCCGGAGAACATCGCCGTGTTCGACCTGGGCGGCGGCACCTTCGACATCTCCCTGCTGCACGTGGAGGGCGAGGTGGTGCAGGTGCTCGCCACCTGCGGCGACAACTTCCTGGGCGGAGACAACGTCGACGAGCTGGTGGTGGACGCCCTGCGCCGCATCTTCCTCAAGCAGACCGGAATGGACCTGACGGGCAACCCCGAGGCCCTCTGGCGCTTGAAGGAGGCCGCCGAGGCCACCAAGCGCACCCTCTCCGAGATGGATCAGACGTCCATCGAGCTGGCCTTCCTCGCCGCCCTCCCCGAGGGGCCCCTGCACCTGTCCATCCCCTCCTTCTCGCGCACCCTCCTGGAGAACCTGGTGGCCCGGGAGCTGGACAGGCTGCGCGCGCCCTGCGAACAGGCCCTCCAGGACGCGGGCCTGAAGGTGGAGGACATCCACCGCGCCATCCTGGTGGGCGGCATGACGCGCATGCCCGCGGTGCGCGCGCGCGCGGAGAAGTACCTGGGCCGTCCCGGCGAGCGCTCCGTCAACCCCGACGAGGCCGTGGCCATCGGCGCCGCCCTGGAGGCGGACATCGTCGCCGGCACCTCGCCCGAGGAGCCCAAGGTGCTGCTGCTGGACGTGCTCTCGCGCAGCCTGGGCATCCGCACCGAGGGCGGCCGCTTCAGCGTCCTCATCCCCCGCAACACCACCATCCCCACGCGCGAGACGAAGGTGTTCGCCACCACCTCCGACCACCAGACCCACGTGGACATCGAGGTGTACCAGGGCGAGGCGCCCACCGTGGAAGGCAACCGCTACCTCGGGGAGCTGCAACTGGCGGGGCTGCCCGCCGCGCCAGCCGGCACCGTGCGGGTGGCGGTGGACTTCACCATCGACGCGGATGGCCTCCTCCAGGTCACCGCGCGCGAGCCCGCCACCGGCCGCAAGGCCGAGGCGACGCTGCGCCCTCCCACCGCCAGCTCGCCCTGAGAGGGTTTCCCCATGTCCCAGGACCCCTCGTCCCTCCACGACAAGAATCCCTTCGAGGTGCTCGGGCTCCAGGGCACGGAGGACCTGCCCGCCATCCGCAAGGCCTTCCTGGCCATCGCCGCGAAGTCCCACCCGGACCGGCTCCGGATGAAGTCGGAGGCGGAGAAGGCCCAGGCGCTGGAGACCTTCCTGAGCGCGAAGAAGGCCTTCGAGGTGCTGTCCCACCCCGACAAGCGCCGCGAGTGGAGCGAGAAGCTGGCCCGCGCGAAAGCGGCTCCCCCGGCACCCGTGCCGGTGTCGTCACCCCGTCCTGGCCCCGCCTTCACGCCCGTGCACGGCGTGCCCGTCGCCCCGCGTCCCGCGACTCCGGCCGAGGTGAAGACCCCGGCCATGCCCACTCCGCGCGGAGGCCCCCTGCCCGCCGCCATGGCGCTCCAGCTCTACAAGCTGGGCATGCTCGCGCTGGAGTCCGCGGACTACGCCAAGGCGCTCGACCTGTTCTCCAAGGCCGCCAAGGCGTCCCCCACACCTCGCAACCAGGCCATGGAGCTGGTGAGCCGGGGCCACCAGTACCTCAGCACCCGCTTCTTCGATCGCGCGCGCGAGAGCTTCGAGCGCGCCCTCCAGCTCCTGCCCGAGTGCCGCGAGGCCCGGGCGGGCCTGGAGCTCATCGACAAGCAGTCGGGCCGCTACCTCAAGGGCCGCTAGACGCGCGCCCCCCTCACTGGATGGTGATGGGGATGTTGTAGAGGAAGCACACGGGCACCTTCTGGGGCTTGTACTGCCAGCCCTCCTTGATGCCCGCGATGATGTCCTCGTCCGCGCCGGGCACGGACTTCACCGCCGTCACTTCGTAGACGTTGCCGTCCGTGGACACGCAGATGCGGTACATGCCGTTGAGCGTGCCCTGGCCACGGCGCGACTGCTTGAAGACCTCGGACAGGCGCGGAGGCGTCTGGCGCACCACGTCACGCTGGATGACGAAGGGCGGCACGTTCTTCGGCTTCACCGGCTCCTCACCCGTGCCCCCGAGCTGACCGCCGAGCTGCCCTCCCACCACGCCTCCAATCACTCCCCCCACCACGCCGCCCTCGACTCCTCCCTGCACGCCGCCCTCGACTCCGGCCGGACTCTCCTCCGCGGCCGGCTCGGCCTCGGGCTCCGGCTCGGGAGTGGGCTCGGGCTCGGGCTCCTTGGGCTTCTCCTCGATGATCGGCTGGATCTTCTCCGGCTGGCGAATCACCACCTCCTTGCGAGGGGTGGGCTTGCGCTGCACCACGGAGCGCACACCCGCGGGCGGCGGAGGCGGCGGCGGGGGCGGCAGTGATCGCATCAGCGACACGGCCACCTCCTTCTCCTCCACGGGCTTCTCCTGGGGCCTCGTGATGAGAAAAAGCACCCCGATCACGCCAACGTGGACTACCACGGAAAACAGGGTAGGACCGAACAGGTGGGAAGACTGAGAAGCGGTCTGCTGCGCGAACATGGGGTATGGGGGCTGAGGGTCCCCCTCTCATACCACACTCCGGCGCCCTGTCTCCCCTACCCCCCCGGTCAGGATGTGAAATCCAAGTGAAAATGGGTGCCCGGTTGGAAAAAAACCTCAAGTGTTGATACATGGCCGTCCCGGCAGCGGCGCGCGTTCACTCCAGAACGCCCATGTCGAGGCCCCCACCATCTCCCCCACTCTCCCCAGAGAGGCTCCTCGTGCAAACGAAGCAGAAATGGGCACTGACGCTGATGATGGCGTTGGGTGCCGTGTCCTGTGGCGGCTCGGCTCAGCCGGGTGATCCGTATCGGGGCACCATCGACGCCAGCGGACTCGACTCGAAGTTCCAGCCCCACGCCACCTGCGGCTCCAACAAGCGGGACAAGTGCCCCTTCGCGGTGCAGAAGGCCTACAGCGGCGGAACGGAGTTCTCCTACTTCTACCTGGGCTTCATCGCCAAGGATGACAAGAACCTCTCCAAGGACGCCCAGCAGCGCCCGGCGGTGCCGGCCAGCGCGGTGAAGATCACCGCGTATGACTTCGCGGAAGGGTGCAAGACGGGCAAGGAGTACGACGTCCGCACGGACGCGTACCGCGAGGACACGCAGTACTCCGTGTTCGACGGACTGCCCTTCACCAACACGAGCGCGCTGGTGGTGCCGCTGGTGAAGGTGAAGTCCTGGTCGGAGATGCCGCAGCAGCCCTGCAACGCCATCAAGGACCTCACCTCCCTCAAGGAGGGTGACTTCGGTGGCAAGGAGGCCGAGGGCGAGTCCTTCGCCTTCCGCGCCATCATCGACACGACGTATGCCCCCTACCCGCCCCCGGCCGAGCTGAAGTCCGGGTGGTACCGCGGCCTGCAGCTCGCCTACTTCGACAGTGGCGCGGTGACGGTGGACGAGGCCGGCAACTTCAAGACGATGGACGCCGTGTGGCTGAAGGCCGCCGCCGCCGACAAGGCCCCGGTGTACAACTCCAGGTTCGTGTTCCAGGCCCGGCCCGGCGGGGAGAAGTGGTCTCCGGTGGTGCGCGTGTATGAGCTCGTCCCGCCCGCGGGCACCAACTACACCAGCCTCTGCTACGACCCGCCGTGCGCCGCGGACGCGATCGACATGACGACGGTCAAGACCCTCTCCGGCGTGATGTTCCTGGCGAGCAGCCCGCAGTGAGCCCCTCCTCTTCCCCCGAGACTTCATTCATGACCACTACCACCCTGCTCCGTGGCCGGGGCCTGCTGCTGGCGCTGCTGGCGCTCACCGTCCTGCCACTGTCCGCGCTCGCCGCGGGCGAGAACTACGGCCGCGTCTCCGGCTACGTGTACGACCCCACCGGCACCCCGCTGTCCGAGGTGCCCCTCACCATCAGCGGCCCCGCGCTCCAGCAGCCCATCTCCCGCACCAGCGGCGAGGACGGCCGCTTCGAGTTCACCCAGCTTCCCCCGGGCGAGGGCTATGCCCTCGAGGTGAAGGTGGAGGGTTTCACCCCCATCAAGAAGACCGGCATCATCATCCGCCTGGGTCAGACGACCCCCGTGGACGTGAAGCTGGAGGTGCTCACCGAGACGCAGGCGGTGGCCACCTATGAGATCGTCGAGAAGGTCAACCCCATCATCAACCCCGACTCGGCGCAGACGGGCGCCGTCGTCACCTCGGAGAAGGTGGCGTCCATCCCCGTCTTCACCCAGGTGCAGGCCATTCCGCAGCTGGTGGCCGGCGTGGGCCCGGGCAACGCCCCGAGCAGCCGCGGTGGTCTGTCGCGCTACGGCAAGTTCTACGTGGACGGCATGGACACCACGGACGTGTCCGACGGCTCCATCACCTCGCCGATGAACTTCTACGCGGTGGAGAACTTCGAGGTCATCACCGGCGGCCTGGATGCGCAGTACAACGCGCTGGGCATGGTGGAGAACGTCGTCACCAAGAGCGGCTCCAACAAGTTCACCTACGACGCCACCATCATCCTGTCGCCGGCCTGGAGCAACGCCAAGGCGAGCTCCGCCACCAACCAGACCCCGTCGACGGGCGGCTTCCTGCAGAGCAGCACCCCGCAGTCGGAGACCGACTTCTACTCGCCGATGCTGGCCTTCGGCGGTCCCATCATCAAGGACCGGCTGTGGTTCTACGTCAGCGGTCAGTGGAACATCAGCAACCAGGAGACGCCGCTCACCGTCAATGGCGTCCAGGAGAACCGCCCCAAGGACACCAACACCCGCATGGGCCGGCTCAAGCTCACCTGGCAGCCCACGGACAAGGACCGTCTGTCCGTGGCCTTCAGCATGGATGACAACGTCATCGGCAACAACTCCTCCAGGGCGACGACCTCTCTCGAGGCGGAGTCGCGCATCGACCGCGGCGGCACCTTCATCATCGCCAACTACGACCGCAACATCAGCCAGGACGTCCTCTTCCAGCTCCAGACGGGCGCCACCAACAAGCGCGCGTTCATCGGGCCGCAGAACGCCGACCTGAACGTCCCCGCGCACGTCGACCTGGGCAACAACTCCTTCCTCACGGGCTCCTGGGGCAACTACTCCAACGAGAACAAGTGGCGCTTCCAGTTCGACCCCACCGTCCTCTTCAAGGCGGGCGCGCACCAGATGAAGGGCGGCCTGCAGCTCGGCTACCTGACGGGCCGCATGCAGGTGGGCAACACCGGCAACGTGCGCTACTTCGACAGGAACGGCGTGTGCAACCCGGACGACGTGGCCGCTGGCGGCTGCGAGTCGCGCACCACCTACTACAACCTGGACGGCCAGCCGGGCCCGCTCACCACGAGCGCCTCGGTGGCGCAGCTCGGCGCCTTCTTCCAGGACCGCTGGACCGTCAACCGCCAGCTGACGCTGGTGGCCGGTCTGCGCGCGGACGTGGGCCGGATGTACGCGGACAACAACCAGTTCGTCACCAACCTGGTGGGCATCGGTCCCCGCCTGTCGGCGACGTACGACATCACCAATGACCGCAAGACGCTGCTCAAGGCGCACTACGGCCGCTCCAACGAGGTGGGTGATGTGTATGTCGCGCAGCACGCCAACCCCGAGCCCATCCAGATGGCGGCCAAGGTCGTCAACGGCGCCTTCGTGGAGTGCACCCCGGACACGGTGCTGGACCCCAGCAACACCAACTGCACCCGCTCCGGTGGTCTCGCCCGCCGCACCTTCGACAAGACGCACACGCCCCCCAGCGTGGACGAGCTGAGCCTGGGCCTGCACCGCGAAATCACCGAGGGCACCGTGCTGGGCCTGGACGTCACCTACCGCCGCTACAACAACCTGTGGGTCGACGAGGAGGTGAACCAGATCTGGGACGCCTCCGGTACGCGCGTGGTGGGCTACGTGGACCCCACCAAGACCGGCACGCAGGTGCTGGTGCACAACCCGGACGACGCCTGGCGTGACTACAAGGGCATGGACCTGTGGGTGCAGGGCCGGACCGGCGGGTGGGACCTGCTGGCCAGCTACACCCTGGGCTTCAACAACGGCACCGTGGACACCTACTTCGACGGCTACGGCGCCAACCCGCGCATGAAGTACCTGTTCGAGGGCGCGACGCCCGACGACATCCGCCACACCTTCAAGGGCTCGGTCAACTACAGCACCAGCTTCGGCCTCGACTTCGGCTTCCGCGCCCGCTACCTGACGGGCACGCCGCTGTGGATGAACCAGTCGGTGTCGTACCCCGACAGGACCACCCTGTACCGCTCGCCGCGCGGCACCGGCTTCTCCACCAACCGTGGCACGCCGAACTTCAACGACCCGTCCACCATCTCCGAGCTGCGCAACCCGGACCAGTTCGTCCTCGATGCCCAGGCGCGCTACGACATCGGCCGGCTGTTCCAGATGTCGAACAAGCTGGAGCTGACGTTCATGGTGGTGAACGTGCTGAACAACACCGACCCGACGTTCTATTACGACCGTTGGGCGCCCTCCAACAGCGACTACGGCCTGGTGTCCGGCCGCAGCCGCCCGCTGCAGGCGGAGCTGCTGCTGCGCTTCCGCAACTAGCGTCAAAGTCAGACACGTTGTGAATCCGGGGCCCTCCGCGAGCAATCGCGGGGGGCCTCTGGTTTTCGTATACGGTGCCTCCCATGTCCCTGCCCCGGTCGAGCGTCTTCCTTCTTTCCCTCTTGCTGTCCCTCGCGTGCGCCGCGCCGGCTCCGGCCGTGCGCGCCTCCGCTCCCGAGTCCACTCGTGCCGGGTCTCCTGACCTGGTGCTGGTGGAGAGCGTCCCCGTGGAGACGACGCTGGACCACGCGGACATCCCCGATGCCAGGGACGTGTGGCCGGAGATGGTGAACGGCGCCACGCGGACGCTCGACATCTCGCAGTTCTACGTGAGCAACGAGCCCAACAGCCGGCTGGAGACCGTCATCCAGGCCATCGAGGCGGCGGCGGACCGGGGCGTGAAGGTGCGGCTGCTCGCGGAGGAGAAGTTCTACAAGACGTACCCGGAGACGCTGGAGCGGCTGGCGAAGCGGCCGGGCATCGAGATGCGCAGGCTGGACACCGCGAAGTCCATGGGCGGCGTACAGCACGCGAAGTACTTCGTGGTGGACGGGCGCGAGGCGTACCTCGGCAGCCAGAACATGGACTGGCGCTCGCTGGAGCACATCCAGGAGCTCGGGCTGCGCATCCGCGTCCCCGAGGTGGTGCGCTCGCTGGCCGATGTCTTCGAGCTGGATTGGGGGCTCGCGGCGGGAGGCACCGCGCCGGCCACGGTGACGGCGGTGGGCGGTCCGTTCCCCGCGAACGTCTCGGGAGGCCCGGTGCGCGTGACGCCCGCGCTGAGCCCCCAGGGCTGGCTGCCGGACCCGGGCACGTGGGACCTGCCCAGGATGGTGAAGCTCATCGACGGGGCGAAGCGCTCGGTGCGGGTGCAGCTGCTCACATACCGGGCGCGCGGGCGTGACGGGAGCACCTTCCCCGAGTTGGAGGAGGCGCTGAAGCGGGCCTCGGCGCGCGGGGTGAAGGTGGAGCTGCTGGTGGCCGACTGGGGCAAGCGCAAGGGCACCATCGAGGGACTCCAGGCGCTGCACGCGCCGCCGGGGCTGACGGTGAAGCTCGTCACCATTCCCCAGTGGTCGGGCGGGTTCATCCCGTTCGCGCGCGTGGTGCACGCCAAGTACATGGTGGTGGATGGCGAGAATGCGTGGCTCGGCACGAGCAACTGGGAGCGTGACTACTTCACGCAGAGCCGCAACGTGGGCGTCATCGTGGAGGGCGCGCCGTTCGCGAGCCAGCTCGAGCGCTTCTTCTCGGACACCTGGTCGAGCCCCTACGCGGCCGAGGTGGACCCGAAGGCCACCTACACGGCGCCGAACATCAGCGGCTCGCCCTGAGCCACGGAAGAAAGCCGCTGGCTCGCTCCAAGGGGGCGCGCCAGCGGCGGGGTTCATCACCGGAACAGGGAGGGGCTCTTCACCTGGGGGTGCTCCTGAATTGGGGACCCAGCAGCCGCTTCAGCGCTTCCTGCTCGTCCCAGGCCGACGTCGGCACGGCGGGCTCCACCTCCACCCGGCGGGAGGCCAGTGGCAGCCGGATGGCGGGGTCCCCCAGCAGGATGTAGTTGGCGAGATCCTGGCGCTGCATCCACAGCCGGGCCTTGTCCGCCGGATCCACGGAGGATGGACGCCCATCCATGAGATCCATCTGCTCCTGGTTGTAGAGCATCGCCAGCTCGCTGCTCGCCTCGTTGAGGAACTGCAGCAGGGTGCTCAGGGCGACACCGGCGCGGCTCCCCTGGGCGAGCGCCCTCAGCAGTTCGATGAAGCGCGAGGGCGTACGGCGGCCCTTGTCGTTGAAGCTGTAGGACCAGGCCAGGTCCACGTGCCCCATCACCGCCAACGGCCCGTTGGGGTTGGCCAGCGCGGCCTTGGGCAGCGCGGCGATGAAGGGCTGCTCCCCCTGCTGGGGCAGCGCTTCGAAGCCCCTGCGCGCATTCGGGTCGGTCGGGGGGAGCTGGCGCAGCCAGTGCGTGTAGCTGCTCCGCGAGGGCGTCCCCGCGCTGAAGCACGCGAAGCTGAACCAGACACCACCCGGCAGGAAGGGCCGAGACGCGAGCGCCTCCGCCGACAGGAACCGCCCGTCCGGCAGCTTCAGCTCTCCCTGGTGCGCGAGCCGCTTCTCGGGCTTGTCCCAGCCGCCCGAGGGCCGGCCCCTGCCGTGGCTCAACGTGAACAGCACACCCGGCCCGGGCCGCTCCGCGTGGGACAGGAGCTCCTCGATGGACGCGGCCCCCTCCCCTCCCAGCTCGAGGATGTCCGCCGCGGGGAAGTCGTCCAACTGCTGGCGCTCCCGGCAGGCCTCGACGCTCGGGGCGATCAGCATCTCGTACCCCATCTCCGTCGCGCTGGTGCGGTCCCGCGAGGTGTAGAAGAGCATGCGCGCGCTCGCCTCTCGCGCGGCCGCGTCCTCCCACCGCAGCACCTTCTCGACATAGGCCTCGTAGCCCGCGTCCGACGAGAAGGCCAGCCGCCCCACGAAGGCATCGGTGGTCAGCGCCTGCTGCAGCTCCAGCGGCACCTGGTGCAGATCCCCCAGGAGCAGCAGGTAGCGCGGGCGGTTCTTCTCGGACATCTTCTCGTCGCGGAAGATCTCCCTCTTCCATTCCGCGGCGAACGCGCCGTCCATCACGGACGGGACGCGGTAGATCTCCACCGGCGCACCTCCCTGGGACGCCTGGCGCAGCCGCCGCAGCGGCTCGACGAGCGCCAGGAGCTTGTCACCATCGCTTCCCTCCGGGACCACCAGTCCCCAGCGCTGGGCGGGCAGGTCGTTGGGATCCTTCGTCGCGTCCCACAGGTCTTCCGGCAGCTCGACAGCCTGGGGCCGTGGAGCGCGCTGGAGCGTCTCCGCCTTCAATCCCTGGCCAGGCGCGGCCGGGCGTTCATCGTCATGAGCGAGCAGCAGCTCGAGTGTCATGGGTTCCCCCTCCGTTCCACGGTGAATCCATCCCGTCGCGGCTCACGGGTCAGTGCTGCGCAGTGACCTCCTGTGTGCTCGTGCGGAGGGTGCTCTCGCCGGTGGCGGGCGGAAGCGAGCGCGCATCGAAGGCCTGGGGGTGCGCCGTCCTGACGTACTGCTGCAGGTAGTCCAGCGGCGGCCAGTCGCAGAGCCCCACGTAGATACCGGCATCCCTCAACCGGGCGACGAAGCCATAGAGGTGCTCGCCCACATTGCCCCTGGCCACGAAGACGAACAGGTTCACGCCCGGTTCCGGGGCGCTGGTGCACACGCCCAGGGCCAGGAATTCCTCATGGCCGGGCAGCGGCATGATGAAGACCTTCCGCAAGGAGATGTACTGCGCGGGCCAGATGGGCTCGTCGGAGATGGGCACGGACAGCACCTCCTCCCACAGCAAGTGACCCGAGCCCCCCGCGTAGGAGATCCTCCCCGCGTCGGTCGAGCCCTTGGGCGGATCCGTCTCCTCACCATCGAAGGGGTCGTCGGAGGTGTACCGCTTCACGAGGGGCCACGGCAGCGGCACCCGCTCGTAGAGCTCCACGCCGGCCCCGGACCGCTTCATCCGCTCCAGGAAGTCCCCGAGGCGCTCGCCCACCCGGCCCCTGGCCACGAAGAGCACCGTGTTGGACGGGCCGAGCACGCCGAAGGCCACGAACTCGGCGGGGTTGGGCAACGGCATGAGGAAGACGCGCCGCGAGCGGTCCTCGACCCCGCGCCAGTAGGGGTAATCCACGGAGAACTTGAGGTTGTAGAGGACCGGCTCCTGATGGCTCATGACTGGCTCCTGTGCTGGGAAGGGTGGATTCGCTCCACCCGTGCACAAGAACGGCCCCGGCCCGGTTTGTTACCTCACCCTCTTTTTTTCCTCTCACTCGAAGAGGAGCACGCTGTCGAGCCACGCCGTTCCCCGGCCGGCGCGCAGCCACTGCACGCGCTCGTCACGCAGCGCGAGGGCCGGCGCCGTCCCCGAACGGATGCGCTCGCGGACGGCGTTGAAGAAGGCTCCCGCCTCCAGGTCCGGAATCTCCACTGTCGCCGCGAGCACGCCGCGAGCCCCCGCCTCGATGAAGGAGGCCGGGAGGCTGAAAGGCGTGTCGAACGAGTAGGCCGTGTGGGCGGCGTGGCAGGCCACGAGCACCACGAAGGGAGCACCCCGCAGGGAGGCGGAGCGCACCCGCGGCACGCTCAGCTCCGGGCCGTCCTGCTCGGGCGCCAGCAATAGGTAGGAGGTGTTGGAGTAGCCATCGACGATGCCGTGGGCCACCAGGTCGATCTCCGTGGCGTCCCTCATGGCGGAGAGGACCCGGGAAGGAGTCGCCTCGGTCCCCGAGAGCGTGACGCGCTGCTCGTCGGGGCCGAAGACGGGGGTCCAGGCATTGAGCCGCTCGAGAGAGCTCTCGGGTGGCAGCTCCGCGTCCACGTCGAAGACGACGAGGTGGACCGCGGGCCCCACACGCGAGGCGCGGGGAGCAGAGGTGCGCGTCAGGTAGCTCCAGGCCATCTCCGGCGGGAGCAGCCCCGCCCTGCCATGGAGCGGAGGCCGGGCCAGCACCTCCACCCGCGGGCACGTGCGCAGGGCCGCCAGGAGCTTCTCCGGCACGAACCCGTCGAGCCGCTGGGGCAGCGGCTGGCGCCGGGACTCGTCGAAGTGACCGAGCAGCTCCCCGGAGGCGCCCCGCGCCAGGAGCAGCGTCCGCTCCGAGTCCGCGGTGACCGCCAGCAGACACTTCCCTGGCAGCTCCATGCCCCGCTCGCGCGCGAACAGCTCCAGCGCTTCCGGGAAGGCGCCGCGCCGGCCCGCGTCATGCAAAAGGGAGGTGTAGCTGTAGGCGCGCGCCCGCCGCGCCCCCGGGTCATCCTCGAGGCCCGGAGCCGATGCCTCCTCGATGGCGCGCTGGAGCAGGGCACGCCCCCGCGCCGCGTCACGCTCGATGTAGAAGCGTCCCTGCATGTGCGTGGCGACCGCGCGCTCGCCCGCGCCCAACGTGGGCCTGGCCGCATCCAGCGCCCGGTTCAGGTGGGCCTCGTCCCCGGGCTCGCTCTTCAGCCGCGAGATGTCCGCCAGGGAGAAGGCGCCGCCGTACAGGAGCGGAAGACCCGTGGCCAACGCGGAATCGATCTCCCGCCGGGCCTCGTCCACCCGGAGCTCCCGGAACGCGATGCTCGCGAGATCCTGGTGGGCACGGCGCCGCATGTCCGGATCCTCCCGGCCCCGCTCGAGGTACTCCCCCAGGTAGGCGCGCGTCAGCGCCGCGTCGTTCACCACCCGGGCGATCCGCGAGAGGTTCCACAGCAGATCATTCTCCAGCTCCCACTCGTTGTTCTCGCGAGCCGACTTCCAGCTCCGCTCGGTGTGGGTGCGCGCGGCGTCGACCATGCGGCGCTGGATGTAGAGGTTGGACAGCTCGCGATCGATGCAGAGGCAGCGGTACTCGACGCCGCGCGCCGTGCAGAGGCCGCGCGCGGCGAGGAGGGTCCGGGTGGCCTGGGTCCAGCGCCCGGCGGCGCTCTCGACCCTTGCACGCTCCTGCGCCGCGAGGAGCTGGAACCAGACGTCCCCCGTGGCGGCGGCCTTCGCCTCGTAGAGCTCCAGGTGGCGGGCGGTGGCGCCCATCTGGATGAGCGCGCCCAGGAGGATGTCATCCTCCCGCGACTGGAGGAGCGCCGCGAGGAAGCGCTCCCGCTCCTCCGAAGAGAGGCGCTTGTCGATCAACTCCGAATACTGGCGGGCGAACGGGGCGCGGCGCGAGAAGTCCGCCTCCGCGATCCGGTGCACGTAGCGCTCGAGCACGTCACCGCCCGCCCGCGCATCCAGCTCCCGGGCCACGGGCAGCAGCGCCAGCACCCGCTCCCGGTCCGGGGCCGCGCGGACGGCGTCATAGAAGAAGAGCCGCGAGATGGGCACCTCGCCGAAGCCCTGGGGCGTCACGCCCGGAGTGGCCTCGCGAAGGGCCCGGCCCGCCTCCCGGGTGGCCATCCACCGGGTGCGGCGCTCGAACACGGCGCGCTGGAGGGCCTCGGCCTTCCGTGCCGCCTCATCGGACCAGCCGGGCTCCTTCAAGGCGGCGACCTCGGTGAAGGCCTTTGCCGCCAGCAACGGCAACCCCAGCTCGCGCAGCGCCAGGCCCCGGTTCCACAGCGCCTGCGGATGACGAGGGTGCTGCTCCAGCACGTCGTCCACCAGACGGAGGGCCTCCTTGGGCTGGCCCTTGAGCAGCAGCGCCACCGCGCGGTCGTTGTCCAGCTCCGGCGAGTGCGCCAGCTTCTCCAGCTTCCGGAGCGCCTGATCCGCCAGCCCCTTGTCGTCGCGAACCAGGTAGGCCGCCGCGAGGCCGTGGGGATCCTCCCGCTCGAGCCAGGCCATGGCCTCGAGCGGCAGCTCCTCCGGGTTGCCCGCTCCGCCCATCATCTTCGGAGCCGGGGGACGGTAGACGTCGGCGCCGGGGTGGCCGAGACGCGCCTCCAGCAGGCGCTCGGTGCGCTGCGCCAGCCACACGTCCTGACGGGGCCTGGAGGGCAGCAGGAAGCGCACCGCCACCAGCACCAGCAGGGCCGCGGCGAGAGCGGCTGGCACCAGCACGACGGGCCGCCGCCAGAAGGCCACGGGCATGACGCGCGATAATGGAGCCGGCGCGCTCTCGGCTGCGTTCTCGGCGTGGCGGTGTGCCAGGAGCTTGAGCTGCAGCAGCTCCGTCACCTCGCGCTGGCACCGGGCGCAGTCGGGAAGGTGCTGGCGGAACGCCTCGGCGTGTTCGGGAGCCAGCTCCCCGTCCACGAACAGCTCGACGTTGTCACAGAGGCTGTCCATCAGTTCACTCCGGATTGGATGTGCCGCAGGAGGAACTCGCGCAATCTGGCGCGGGCATCGTGCAGCCGCTTGGAGACCGTGCCCACCGGAATGCCGAGGGAACGAGCGATGTCCTGGTATTTCTTCCCGGCCGCGTGCAACTCGAACGTGGCGCGAATCTTCGGGCTCAACGTCTGGAGGGCCTCGGAGAACTGCGCGTCCGTGAGCGAGTCATAGACGGGCCGGGAGTCGGGCTCATGCGCCACCACCACCTCGTTGCTCAGGTGGGGATCCTTCGCGCCCTGGGCCTGCACCCGCCGCCTGCGGCACTGGTCGTAGAAGAGATGGGTCAGGGTGGTGACCAGCCAGGCCTCGCAGCTGCGCTCGTTGGGGAGCGCCTCCAACTGGCCGAAGGTCTGGATGAATCGCAGCAGGGCGTCCTGCACGAGGTCCTCCGCGTCGGTGGCATTGCGGCAGAGGTTGTGGGCCTGGGCAAGCAGCCAGGCTCGATACCGCGTGGCGAACTCCCCGGCTCGTTGCTCGCTCTTCGCCTTGTCCATTGGCTGTGGTGGCCCCCTTCGTCGCCCCGGGTCCTGCTCACGGGGACGAACAGGCAGCTTTATGACACGGGCCCCACCTGTTGGGGAGGGTCCGTCCGGCTCGGTCTGGCCCCACGACGGGGGGACGTCCGGTTGCCGGGCCTCACCGAGAGTGCGCGCCGCGTTCATCGAGGGTGCTTCGTGGGCCTCGGGATCACATGACCGTGGAGGAGCCAGGAGCCGCATCAATCGTCTCGTTCGAAGGAGCCAGGGGGAGGACCGCGTGTCCTCCCCGCTCCGGCAAGACGCGAAGGGAGGGATTTGTTACCCGCGCCGCCGACGGTGGACGCCACGGGTAACAAACCAGCCCCCTCGCGTCTTTTCCTCGCGGGGGCGGTGATTCCAAACGAACGGCCCCGGCGAACCCATCACTGACATCTGGGGGGTAACATGAAGCGGAATCTGTCTGGGATGTTCTCCAAGCTGGGCATGCTCGTTCTCGTGGCGGTGCCGGTCATCGGCTGCGGTGTGGAGCCGGTGGAAGCGGAGTCCGAGGCCAGGCGGGCCGCGATGGAGGACGTGGGTGTCACCGAGAGCGCCATCTCCTACGGCGGGCACGACTACCTGTTCGTCAGCACGCCCAAGACCTGGGACGAAGCGCAGACCTACTGCCAGCTCGCCGGTGGCTACTCACTGGTGACCATCAACGATGCCTCCGAGGAGTCCTTCCTCCAGACCCAGGAGGCCGCCCGGGGGTCGTACAACTGGTGGATTGGCTTCAACGACAAGGGCATCGAGGGGGCTTGGGTCTGGGCCAACGGCTCGTCCTCGTACACGAACTGGGACCCTGGCCAGCCCGACAACTGGCAGAACGCGGAGGACTGCGCTGCCGATCGCCTCGGCGATCCAGCCTACAACTACTACTCCGATACCTGGAACGACTGGTCGTGCAACCATGCGTTCTCCTTCATCTGCGAGCGGAATCCGGTGCCCACGGTCAACCGGGGCAGCTTCTCCTACAGCGCCTCGAACACCGATAACGCCAAGGTCAACACTTTCAACCACTCGCTCCACCTGTTTGCCGGGCAGGTCTTCACGGCCGGCACCTGCGGCGTGCCGGGCTCTTCCGGCTCTGGCGACACCTACCTGCGCCTCAACAACCCGACCGGGAAGGAGATCGCCAGCAACGATAATGCCGGCGGGCCGTGCGGCCTGCTGTCCAACATCTCCATCGTCGTCCCGGTGTCGGGCACGTACACCCTGCAGGCCGGCTGCTACGGCTACACCAGCTGCGGAGGCACGGTGGCCTTCAATTACTGAGTAAACCGCTCCTGGCCCTCTCACATGAGCGTGGGGGGGGGAGAGGGCCAGGAGCGGTGCTGGAAACAACGTGGGCCGCCCGCCTGGCGGAAAACCCACGGGAAATGGGTGCAGGTAACAATCCCGCCGCCGTGCGTCCTCTTCGAGGAACGCAAGCGAGGGGGATTGCACATGAGGGCAGCACACCTGGAGGCGGAGAGCCCACGGCCCGAGTCCGACCACCGCGGGGAGCCGGAGGCCGGCCCTTACGAGCTGGTGCTGGAGCTGTCACGCGCGGACAGTCCCGAGGATGCCCATGACTTCCACCAGGGGCAACGGGACTACCTGGTGAGGGAAGGAGAGGGGGGAGTGAAGCGCGCCAGCCTCCCTTGGGGGGAGCTGATGGGAGACCTGGCGGCGCTGACCGGGGGAAGACCCGACGGGGAGATCGCCAGACGGTTGGGGGAGCGGATGAGGCGCTTCCTGGACGTGCTGGACTGGGGGGGACAAGAGGAGCGGCTGGAGCAGGGGCGCTGGAAGGGAAGGCAGCTGCGGCTGGTGATGCGCTCGTCGGCGGCGGAGCTGTACTCGCTGCCCTGGGAGCTGGTGACACTCGAGGGTAGCGGGCGACACCTGGCGGACGTGCCGGGGTGCACGCTGCGCTACGAGTGGCCCGGCGAGCGGGAGGAAGGGGCTCGCGGGGAGGCGGCGCACGAGGGACGGGTGCTCCTGGCCTGGTCGGAGGCGGGGGGAGGCGTGCCGGAGGACAAGCACCTGCGGGCGCTGGAGAAGGCCAGCCGGGAGGGAGGCTTCGCCTTCGACTCGCGGAGAGACGTGCTCCCGAGGGTGTCGCTGGAGAGCCTGGACAAGAAGTTGAGGGAGGCCCGGGAAGCGCAGGAGCCGGTGTCCGTGCTGCACGTGCTCTGCCACGGAGCACCCCTGGAGACGTCGGGCCCGGGCCACCATGGGCTGGCGTGGAACGCGCCCGAGGCCAGGGGCGGTACCCGGGAGCTGGTGGACGGAGTAGCGCTGGGGGCGGTGCTGACGCCCTACGCGGACACGCTGCGCATGGTGGTGCTGTGCGCCTGCCATGGCGGAGATGGCGGCAGGCTGGCCAGCTATCTGGGCAGCGTGGCGCAGGAGCTGCACAGGGCCGGCATCGACATGGTGGTGGCCTCGCGGCTGCCGTTGTCGATGGAGGGCTCGGTGCTGCTGGCCGAGACGCTGTACGAGAAGCTGCTGGTGGACTCCAGCTCGTTGGAGGAGGCGCTGGGGGCGGTACGGCGCCGGCTGAGGGTGGAGACGAAGGGCTTCGACTGGGCCTCACTGCAGCTGTACGCGCGCCGGGAGGGAGAGGCGGACTTGAGGCCGGTGGTGCTGCGGCCCTACCGCGGCCTGCTGGCCTTCGGGCCGAAGGACAGGCGCTTCTTCTTCGGGCGGGGCCGGCTGGAGGCGAAGCTGCTGGGGCGGGTGACTCAAGCGGCTCGAGGCCAGCGGCCACGCTTCCAGGTGGTGGCTGGGGCCTCGGGGGCCGGTAAGTCCTCGGTGGTGATGGCCGGGCTGGTGCCGCAACTGCCACGGGAGGAGTGGGACTCCGTGGTGGTGAGGCCCGGCGAGCTGGTGCGCACCAGGCCGGCGGCGGTGGAGGGACGCTCCGTCGCACTGCTGGAGCTGCAACACCGGCTGCACCGGCTGTGGGACCACGAGACGCCGCCGACGGGCGAGAGCGCCAACCTGCTGGAGGTCGTGGAGGAGGTGCGGCGGCTGAGGCAGGCGCGTCCGGAGCGCAAGCTGTTGCTGGTGGTGGACCAGCTGGAGGAGGTGTTCACACAACTGGGAAGCGAGGAGCGCCAGGCGTTGATGAGGGCGGTGTGGGCGCTGGCCAGGGAGCCGGAGTTGGGGTGCGTGGTGGTGGTGACGCTGCGGGTGGACCACTTCGAGCGTTGCGGAGAGGTGGTGCTGGATGAGCAGACGCGACTGGACACCGTGGTGTACGCCGAGGAGCACCGGCTGTTCGTGGCCCAGATGAGCCCGGAGGAGCTGACCGAGGCGATAGAGAAGCCGGCACACGCGGTGGGGTTGGAGCTGGAGGCGGGGCTGGTGGAGCGGCTGTGCGGGGACGTGGGGCAGGAGCCGGGAGCGCTGCCGCTGCTGGAGCATGCGCTGGACCTGCTGTGGCGGAGGCGGGAAGGCAGGAGGCTGACGCACCGGGCCTACGAGGAGATGGATGGCGTGGCGGGGAGCCTGACCCAGACGGCGGAGCGGCTCTACGAGGCGCTGAGGGAGGAGGAGCGCCAGGAGGTGAGGCGGCTGCTGGCGGAGCTGGTGTCGCTGGGAGACGAGACGAGACCCGACAGCCGGCGGAGGGCGTGGCTGGAGGAGGTGTGGCCCGAGGAGAAGGAAGCGCGGGCCGCCCTCGATCGGGTGTTGGAGAAGGTGGTGGCCGAGCGTCTGGTGACGCGGGGCAGCGAGACGGAGGGCGGCGGCCGGGCCTGGGTGGAGGTTGCGCACGAGGCACTCATCCGCCGGTGGGAGCGGTTGCGAAAGTGGCTCCAGGAGAACCGGAAACGGCTGCTCCAGTGGCGCGAGCTGCAAGCCATGGCCGAGGCCTGGCAGGGGCACCGGAAGGATGCGGACCGGGGCGAGTCGTACCTGGCGACGGGGGCGCGGCTGGGGTACGCGCGCAGCATCCGGAGCGAGCACCTGGGACAGCTGACGGCCTCGGTGAGGGAGTTCCTGGAAGCCAGCGAGGCGCGGGAGCGGCGGAGGGTGAGACGGCAGTGGTGCGTGGGCGCGGCGCTGGCGGTGGGGATGGTGGTGTTCGCGGGGCTGGCCCTCTATGCCTCGCGCCAGCGGGCCATGGCGGTGCACCGCCTGGAAGAGGCGGTCAGCCTGGCCAGGCAGATCCACTTCGTCACGAGCAAGAAGCTGGGGCCCATCGCTGGCACGGCGGCCGTGCGCAAGGAATTGTTGCAGGGAGTGGAGGGGCTCTTGAAGAGCCTGGAAGCGACCGACGAACCCGACATCCAGCTCGAGAGCATCCGCAATCACCTGCAACGAGGTGATGTGGCCATGAGCCACGAGAACACGGTGAGCGCGAGCGAGGAATACGGCCGGGCACTCGCGATCATCGAGCGTCTGCTCGCGTCCGATCCAGATGAGCCCATCTACAAACAGGAGCTCGCCGTCATCCACTCGAATCTGGGGGATGTCGCTCAAACCCAGGGCCAGCTCGCGGAGGCGCGCGGGCATTACGAGAAGGCGCTCGCGCTGAGCCAGGAGCTGTCCGAAGCGGAACCGACGAGCGCCACGCTGAAGCAGGGCCTGACCATCGGCTACAACAGGCTGGGAAAGGTAGCGCAGGCGCAGGACCAGCTCGCGGAGGCACGCGGGCATTACGAGAAGGCGCTCGCGCTGAGCCGGGAGCTGTCCGAAGCGGAACCGGCGAATGCCACGTTGAAGCGGTCCCTGGCCGTCAACCACGACAAGCTGGGAGAAGTGGCCCAGGCGCGGAATCAGCTCACGGAGGCGCGCGAGCATTACGAGAAGGCGCTCGCGCTGAGCCGGGAGCTGTCCGAAGCGGAACCGACGAATGCCACGCTGAAGTGGGGCCTGAGCGTCAGCTACAGCAAGCTGGGAAAGGTGGCACAGGCCCAGGACCAGCTCGCGGAGGCGCGCGAGCAGTACGGCAAGGCGCTCGCGCTGAGCCGGGAGCTGTCCGAAGCGGATCCGACGAATGCCAGACTGAAACGGGGCCTGGCCATCAACTACGGCAGGTTGGGGAAGGTGGCTCACGAGCAGGGCCACCTCGAGGATGCGCGCAGGCACTACGCGAAGGACCTCGAGCTGAGCCGGGAGCTGTCCGAAGCGGACCCGACGAATGCCACGCTGAAGCGGGGCCTGGTCATCAACTACAACAGACTGGGAGAGGTGGCTCGGGCGCAGGGCCGGCTCGAAGAGGCGCGCGGGCATTACGAGAAGTCGCTCGCGCTGAACCGGGAGCTGTCCGAAGCGGACCCGACGAATGCCACGCTGAAGCGGGACCTGACCGCCAGCTACAGCAGACTGGAACAGGTGAAGTAGGCGCGAGGCGCGGGAAGCCACTCCCGGAAAACAAAAGTGGGTAACAATCCTGAAGCCCCACGTCTTCTTCATGTGATTGCCGGATGAGGTCGCACAGCGGTCCTCGGCGCTCGCAATCACAACAACACCAACCCAGGAACGACTCATGAAGAAGAATGACATTGTCTCGCCGCGGTCCTGCTTCCGTGCACTCACCTTCCTGACCTTCGCCTCCCTGCTGGGCGCCTGCGGCGAGGGCATGCCCGAGCCGACCGAGCAGCCGGCTCCGCAGGAGCAGCAGGGCGAGCCCCAGGTGCCGGACGAGGCCCAGGGGCAGGACGAGGCGCCGGACGTCCACGCCCTCGCCACCTCCGACTTCGTCTACCCGCAGGAGACGAAGACCTTCGCCAGCAACTGGTTCTGGCAGACCCCGATCTTCATCAACAACGTCAGCGGAGTCGATGTGCAGGCCCACGTCTGGTGCCCGAGGTACGCGTGGGACAGGGTGGTGACGGTCCCGCCGGGGCAGACCGTGGTCCTGAACGGGCCCTGCGAGAGCACCCCCATCAACGTCCACAACAATGCCCCGCTGAATTCTGGCAACGCTCTGTACGTCACCGTCAACAACTAGGCCGTTCGTCGTGGAAGAGGGCCGAACACTGAAGGCCAGACGTCACCCCGAGGGAGACCCGGTCCACTCCGGCCTTCCTCGGGGTGATGTGACCGCCTCACGCCAGCATCCACCAGCTCCCGAGCACCACCGAACCGAACGAGGCCACTCCCGGCACATGCCGCAGCAGCGCATCGGGCTTCGGCATGGCGCTCGAGCCGGCCGCCAGGGCCGCCGTCAGCGCCGCCATGGCCAGCGTGCTGCCGAACACGAAGCCACCGAGGTACAGCGCCTGCCACATCCGCGAGGCGGACACCGCCGCCGGGAGCAGCAGCAGCACCGCCGCCGCGCCCGTCAGGCCGTGGATGAGACCGATGGAGAGCACGCTCCAGGTGCTCGCCGCGCCCTTGTCCGAAGCGCCCGCTCCGTTGCCCGGTGTGCGGCGGATCAGCCAACGGCGCAGGCCCACTCCCCCCGTCACCACCAGCGCGGCCCCGGCCAGGCGCTCGCCCCACGTCGCCAGGATGTCGAGCCGCAGCGCCGCGGCCACCACCGCCACCGCTGCCACACACAGAAGCGTACCCAGCGCATGCCCCAGCCCCCACACCAGCCCCACGCGCCAGGCCTTCCGGCGGATGCCCAGGGAGAGAGGGGCCAGGCTCAGCAGGTGATCCGGTCCCGAGATGGCGTGAAGCGCTCCCGATCCCAATCCAGCAAGTGCCGCGACCATGGCCTTCCTCCTGATGCACCAGCGGCCCACACACGTCGGCCTCTGTGCAATCAGGATGTGCGCCAGGGCCTCATAACGCCAAGACAACGTTTCCATCTGGCTGATAGGCCCTGGTTATCATCCCCTCCGCCCCCCCCAGCGGGCGAGCAGGCGCGCGACCCGGACTCAGATGCGTGACGCGGCGACGGGCAGGTTCCGCAGGCGCTCCATCTCCTCGGGGGTGATGGGGTCCTCTCCGCGCAGGAACCGCTCCAGGTGGCCCAGCGAGTCGACACCGAAGAAGAGCTCCCCATCGGCCACGACGGTGGGGACGCCGAAGCCCCCCAGCGCGAGCAGTTCCTCCGTGTTGCGGCGCACCTGGTCCTTCACGGCCGGCGACTGTGCCGCCTCGAGCAGCTCCCGCACATCCAGCCCCACCGAGGCCACGACCGCGCGCACCCGCTCCGGCTCCACCAGACCTCCGCCCCCGGCCCACACCGCCGCGTAGAGCGCGGAGACGAGCTGGTGCCGGGCCTCCGCGTCCCCCACGGCGGCCGTCACCCGGAGCGCGAGCAATGGATTGAAGGGATGGCTCGCGGGCATGACGAAGGGCACGCCGAGCTCGTGGGCGATCCGCCGGGTGTGCTTGTAGATGTAGAAGCGCTTCGCGGGCACCTCGGCGGGTCCCGTCGTGCCGAGCGCGTTGAGCATCCCCGCGAACAGCACCGGCACCAGCTCCACGGTGCGGCCGTGACGCGCGGCCAGCGCCGGCAGCTGTGTCCACGCGAGATACGCGTACGGCGAGACGTAGTCGAAGAAGAAGCGAAGGGGGGGCCGGTTCATGGCCCCGACTCTACGCCGTCCGGACACCCGCGCGAGGCTCGGGAGAGGACTGTGACGTCGAGCCCGCCCGGCTCCACACCAGCGCGAGTCCCACCACCACCAACACCAACGGCACCGCGCACAGCAGGTCCGTCAGGTAGTGGAAACGTCCCACCAGGGTGGCCGCGATGAGACCCAGGCCCGGCAGCAGCATCACGCGGAAGACGCGCCGCTCGAAGCGGAAGGCATACAGCAGCACCAGCAGCGTGACGCCCGTGTGCCCCGAGGGAAAGCAGTCCCGCGCGAAGGGCGGCGTGCGCATCACCGAGTCCAGGAAGGGCGTCAGCCACAGTCCCACCAGGGGCTCGGAGAAGGCGTGGGAGAGGAAGTAGCGCGGGCCGATGGCCGGCACCAGCGCGTAGCTGAAGTAGTTGAAGGAGAAGAAGAGGCTGAGCGCCAGCAGGTACTCGTCGAAGGAGCTCCGCTGCCCGGTGAAGTACAGCACCCCCGCCAGCGCCACCGGCCAGATGAAGTGGCCGTAGTAGCAGACCATCAGGATCTCCGTGAGCCACGGAGGCACCATGTGCCCGAGCAGCACCGAGGCCTGCGCGCCGAGCAGCAGCTGGTCCATGGCGGCGAGCTGGGCATCGCGCAGCACCGGGGTGATGGCATCCACCAGGGGGTTGAGCAGCCCGTGGCTCACGCTCAACACCGGCAGCAGCCAGAAGGAGGCCACGAAGGCCAGCATCCGGTGCTGGGGGAAGGTGGACTCCAGGGTCCGCAGCACCAGCGGCCCGAGCGCGAGCGCCAGGAAATACACCGAGGACTCCGTGGCCCCGGGCGCCCACCGCGCCGGCCCCGCGAGCGCCAGGGCCGCCAGCGAGCAGGACACCAGGATGACGACATCCACGCCTCGCAGGTGCACCTCCCCTCTCAACGCACCCGCGAGAGTCTTCTCGTGCAGAACCCGTCGGAGATGTCTCATCGCGCCGCCCACCCGTTAGTTAGCTAGCATCAACTAACTAATATTGATTGGGTAATCAAGGGGCCGGACCGCTCATCAGCGAGCGGCTCCCGCCAGTTCCCGGACGAGGTCTCGCCCGGCGAGAAAAGCCGCCGCCAGGAGCAGCAGCCCCATGGCCCGCACCACCCAGGACAACGCGGAGCGCGGTAGTTGGTCCTCATAGCGGCGGAGCAGCCAGACGAACAGCAGCTCCCAGCAGGCCACGCCCGCGCCCGCCGCGGCGCCGAAGGGGAGCGCGAGCACCTCGGAGAAGGTGAAGAGCTGCCGCGAGTAGAGGAAGGCGACGGCCGCGCTCCACGTGGCCAGCAGGGTGGGGTTGAGCGCGGAGAGGGTGAAGCCGAGCAGGAAGCCCGTGACGTGCCACCGGCTGGAGGGCGCCACCTCTTCCTCCGCCTCGGGCTTCCACCGGAAGAAGTACACCCCGAGCAGCGCCAGCACGGCGGCGCTCACCCCGTGCGAGATGGGGAGGATGACGGGCCTGTCCGCGAGGAAGGTCGTGAAGCCCCAGAAGGCCACGGTGGCATAGAGGGCCTCCGCCAGCGCCGCCCCCAGGCCCACGCGCACGGCCACGCCGTAGCGCTTGCGCACCCCCAGGGAGAACACCAACACCGCGATCGGACCGGTCAGCGGAATGGAGCCGATGAACCCGAACGCGAAGGCCATGAGCGAAGTGAAGAACAACTCAGTCTCCTTCCGTCTCCGTCACCTTCTCGCCCAGGCTCTGCAGGCGCGAGTAGAGGCGCCTGCGCGTGATGCCCAGCAGCTTCGCCGCCGCCGTCTTGTTCCCCCCGGCCCGCTCCAGCGCCGCGTACAGCAGCTCGCGCTCGAAGGCATCCAGGTTGAAGCCCTCGCCCAGTACGTCCGCCGCCCGCACCGCCTTGCCTCCTCCCTTCGACAGCGAGGGACCCCCGGCCCCCACGTGCTCCGCCGCGATGTCTCCCTCCCCCGACAGGATGAGCGCGCGCTCCAGCGCGTTCTCCAGCTCGCGCACGTTGCCCGGCCACCCGTATCCCGTCAGCCGAGCCTCCGCGTCCTTCGACAGCTTCGACGCCGGCAGCCCTTTGCGCGACAGGAAGGCCCGCGCCATCGGCACGATGTCCTCCTTGCGCTCGCGCAACGGCGGCACCTCGATGCTGAAGACGTTCAGCCGGTAGTAGAAGTCCTCGCGGAACCTCCCCTCCCGCACCGCCGCCACCAGATCCCTGTTCGTCGCCGCCACCACGCGCACGTCCACCTTGCGCGCCTGCGTGCTGCCCAATGGAACGAACTCGCGCTCCTGCAGGAAGCGCAACAGCTTCACCTGCGTGGCCGGTGTCACCTCGCCAATCTCGTCCAGGAACAGCGTCCCCCCGTCCGCCGCCGCCAGGTGCCCCGCCTTGCGCTCCGTCGCTCCCGTGAACGCCCCCTTCTCGTGGCCGAACAGCTCCCCCTCCAGCAGCGTCTCCGGCAGCGCCGCGCAGTGCACCTCCACCAGCGGCCCCGCCGCGCGCTTGCTCGAATAGTGGATGAGCCTCGCCAGCTGGCTCTTCCCCGTCCCGCTCTCCCCCAGCAGCACCACGCTCGCGTCGCTCGCCGCCACCTGACGCGCCGCCCCCAGCGCCTGCTTCATCCGGGGGCTCTCCGCCACCAGGTCCGGCGTGAGCCGCCGCACCAGCCGCTCGCTCTTCGTCTCCGCCGCGCGCTGCTCGGCCAGCCGCCTCACCCGCAGCCGCACCTCGTCCATCGCGAAGGGCTTGGTGAGGTAGTCCGCCGCCCCGGCCTTCATCGCCGCCACCGCGTTCTCGGCGCTCCCGTACGCGGTCATCATCACCACCGAGGGCGGCGTGGGCAGCGCCTGCGCCGCCTTCAGCACCTCCAGCCCGTCCACCTCCGGCATCCGCAGGTCCGTCAGCACCACGTCGAAGCCGCCGCGCGCCAGCTCCACCAGCGCCCCGCGTCCGCCCGTCACCCGCGTCACCGCGTGGCCGTCCAGCTCCAGCGCCTCCGCCACGAGCTTGCCGAGCTTCACCTCGTCGTCCACCACCAGCACCTGCGCCATGCGTCACCTCCCGCGCGTCCGGGCCCATCATGCCTCGGACCCGGACACCTTCCGCCATTCCGAGGGGACCCCCCACCCATCCCTGGCCACGGAGCGGACGACCGGCTCGCTCCGGACAGGTGCGCCCCCGTCAGCCGCACCCCGGCGTCTGGCCGCCGCGGCAGTCGAGCACTCCCTCCTGGATGGGGAGGTCGAACACGATGCGCAGCGGGATGTTCGTCCTGGCGCTGGCGTAACAATGATCCGGAAGCGGGGCATCCTGCGGAGGATGCTCACAAGCCTCGTCCGCCGTCTGACGGCCGACGAGATTCACGATGGCCGTGCGGATCTCCCCCCGCAGCCGTCCATCCTGGAGGCCCGTGAGCTGCACCTGGAAGTCCGGCTGCCCCGCCCGGTGCACCACGCTGCGCGTGCCGATCCGCCAGCCGGCGGCCTCGAGACCCTCCACCGCCCTCAGCTCGTAGCTCACGTGTTCGAGGTGCTCGCGCAAGGAATCCAGCGTCATGTCCTTCACGACGATGGGATCGAAGCTGAGCGACAGGTGGATGCCGCTCGCGTCGTGCTTGTACAGGCGGTAGCTGTCGTTCTCGTCACAGACCACATGGAGGGGGCAGTGGATGACGAGCCCTCGGGCCGGATCCGTTTCACGCAGCTCGATGACGCGCTCCCTGCCCTCCTGCTCGTCCGCGAAGGACTCCATCCGATCCTGCACGGCGTCCTTGGACTCTCCACAGCCCGAGAAGATGACCGCCGCCAAGATGCCCATGATGAGGTGTCGCATGGCGCCCGGGCGAAGCAAACGCCAGGCCAGCCCTCGAACCCCCTGAGAGCTCACGCCTCTGATGCCTCGGTGAGCACGAGACCCTGACAGGATTGTCAGACTTTTCGCCATCGCGGCCCCACCCCGAGCCCGCGTTCTTGGCGGCGCCAGGGGGGCTCTCCAGCTTCTCGCGACGAGAAGCGTGGGGATGAGCCCCGCGGGGCCTCGTGAGGAGCATCCGCACATGAGAGTCACTCCCTGCGGGCACGGTCATCGAGGTGCTCTCCACCTATTGGTGGGATGGCTTCATGCGGGTGCGCGTCCGCCCTGCCTGGTGAGTCAACCCTCCTCCTCCTCCTCTTCCAGCTTGAGCTCGGGCCGATGGATGCCTTTCAGGTTCACCAGGCAGCCCATGTCATCGACGCCAGGGAAGCTGTGCGCGGGGACATCCGCGAGCACCACGCCCTGGTTCGTCAGGAGCCTGACCTGTTCCTCCAGGATGGGATCGAACCGTTCGAGCTCGTGCCCCTCGTTCTGGTACTCGCACTTCTTGACCCAATAGAAGAGAGCCCCGTCCCGATCGCGGATCACCAGATCATCGATCCCAGGCGCGGGGACCTTGAGGCAGTCATCATTGGGATCGATGGGCTGCGGGCCCTCCGCTGGCTTGTGCTGGATGGGCTTTCCGGGCCTCGGCGGTGGACGCCGGATGCCCCCCAGGTTCACCAGGAAGCACTGGGCCCCAACCCCTGGAATGCTGCCCACGGGAACATCCGCCAGGATCACTCCCTGCTCCACCAGGTGCATGGCCTGGCCAATCATGGAGGTGTCGATCTCATGGCTCTTGTTCTGATATTCACTTTTCTGGAGCCAATAGAACCTGTCATCCCTGCCGAGGATCACCAGGTCATCCATGCCTGGCGGGCGGGGGCGCAGGAGCTCCTCGTCGTCTTCTTCGGGTAGCTGCGGGTTTCCTGTCACATCGGGCTGGTTTTCCATCACGCCTCCTTGCCTTCACCGTGAAGGAACGGGGTTCTTCTTCTTCTTCTTCGCCTTTGGCTTCGAAATCGCCTCCCAATCACACATCAGCATCTGTCTCTCGGTGTCGGTGAGGAGCCGCCTGACGGCGGAGTAGCGCCTGCTCTCCCGCAGCCCCACCATCTGCCTGTAGAGGTCATTGGCATCCCCGAACCTCCAGATGTGCATGATCTCGTGTCCGGTGGGGACCCGAGCCACCACGTCCGCGGGTAGCGGGAGCTTTTCGCCGGCTGCCATGAAGTCCCAGGCGAACTCCTCGAGCAGCATCGTCATTTCCTGGATGTACGCCGGCAGCGCGTCGTGGCTCAACTTGATGGTGACGTTCAGGAAGTAGTCCGGGACGCGAATGGCATCCAACTGGCGATTGAGATCCTCCTTGGACTTTTTCAAATCCTTTTCCACGTCGCTCAACCTCCTTAGGAAGGTCTTCTCCCTGTCGTTCAGGATGGAGCGGGTGGGCAGGCTGGCGATGAGCTCCTCGAAAGAACGGACCTCCTTCTCGAGACGCGAGACCTCCTGGCGTGCCGCGCTGCTCGCGTCCGCATCAGCGACGGCACTCGTCCCTTGAGGACCCGAGAGTCTATCTCGAGCCCCGGCCAGCCTCTTCCGGGTGTTGTCGAGATCGGCTTGAAGCTTGTCGAACCGGGCGAGCTGCATCCTGTTCGCCTCACGCTCCCTCTGGAGCTGCCTTCGACTGTTCTCGAGGCCGAGCTGCTTCATGTGCTCCTCCATGAAGTCTTTCAGGAAGGTCTTGTATTGCATCGCGGGGAGCAACACCCCGTCCACCTCGTCCCCCTCTCGCCCCTCATCGCAACACGCCTTCAGTTCCTGATACTCGTCTTGCGCGCGCAGCTTCTCCAGGATCCTCTGCGCGCGTTCGAGATCGTTCGTCGGGATGCCATAGATTTCCAGGACGCGCTCGGGAATATCCGTCAAGGCATAGCCCACCAACACCCGGACCCATTTGAAGTGGTGCCGAAGCCATGCCGCCTGCCAGGTGATGGCGTTCATGAAGACCGCCATCTTCTCCGGCTTGACCGTTCTGAAGGTGCGCAGGATGAGGAAGCGTGAGACCTGCAACTCACTGGGAACGCCATTCGACATATCCGAGATACCTCCCTCCGGTGTTCATAGGAACCGCAACTCCCCGGCGATCCCGACCGCACGCCGCAGGTGCTCGAGCGCCGCCTGCCGCTGGCCCTGACCCCACGCCTCGAGCGCTGCCCTCAGTGCACCGGCCAGTGGCTCGGGCAGGGGAATCTGCGTCGGGTCCAGCATCATGCGCGCGCGCTCCACCGCCTCCTCCACCTCACCGCGCCGCGACTCCAGCGCCAGCAGCAGCAGCAACGCCTGCCATTGCCCGCCAAAGTGCGAGTAACGCGCCGCGAGCTTCCGCCAGCGCTCCACCGCGTCCCGCGCGTCCCGCTCGGCATCCTCCAGGCGCTGCTCCCTCCAAGCCACCCAGGCCCGGGTGGCCAGGGCCGCGCCCACGTAGTCGTCCATGCGCGCCTCGGTCGCGACCCGCAGGCTCCGCTCGAGCCAGACGCGCGCCTCGGACACCAGACCCCGCCGCCGGTACACCTGCAGCAGGTACGTCAGCAGGCGTGACTGCAACGTCAGGTCCCCCACCCGCTCCGCCAGCCGCAACCCCTCCAGGCCCTGCCGCTCCGACTCCTCCAGGTCCCCGTGGAACAACAGGGCGAAGGCGAGGAAGAAGCGGCACGTCGCCCGCTCGGAAAGGTCCCCGGCTTGTTCGCTGGCCTCCACCGCCTGCCGGGCGGTGTGCACCGTCCCGGCGGAAAGGACGTAGTTCTCACGCCGGAAGGCCCACAGGAGGATGGCCTGGAAGAAGCGCGCGCGTTGCGCGGACGTGCCTCGTGCTTCCACGGGAAGGCGGACCTTGTCGATGAGCGCACCCATCTCCTCGACCCCTCCCATCCAGTAGTAGACCCAGATGCGCTCCACTTGGATCTGCACCCACTCGTGCCACCAGCCGGACGCGGCCTCCTCCGCTCCAGCCTCACCGGGCTCCGAAGGGGGCAGGCCCAGCGCGGCCTCGGCCTCGTCGCAGGCGCGCAGCGCGGCCTCGTGCTGGTGGTGCGTCTCCCAGGTCTTGCCCACCTTGCGGTAGAGGCCAGCGCGCTCGCGCTTCTGGTCCGGGGAGAGCCGGGCCAGGGCCTCGCCATACGCGGCGCGCGCTTCCTCCTGCCGTCCACTGAGGGCCAGCATGTCTCCCAGACTCTCGTGGAGGTAGCGGAAGTCCTCGTCCGGGCCCTGGAGCAGCTCCGCCTCGGACAAGGCCGATTGGTAGAAGGAGATCGCCTGGCCATTGGCATAGGTGGCCCGGGCGCGATCGCCGGCCAGACGGAAGTAGCGGCTCGCCCGCTCGTGCACCTCGGCCTTCGCCCAGTGGTGGGCCAGGCTGGGGAACAACAGCGCGAAGTCCTGTTCCCGGGCGTGGCGCTGCTCGAGAGCCTCGGCGGACCGATGGTGGAGCTGGCGGCGCCGCTCGGGGGGCAGGCTCGCGTAGGTGAGCTCGCGCAGCTTGTCGTGGATGAAGCGAAGCCGGCCTCCCCCCACGTGCTCGAGAACCTGCCGCACCCGCAGCGTCTCCAGGGCCTCCAGGCCCGCCGGCTCACTCAGCGGAACGGTGCTCAGCAACAACTCGGCGTCGAGCTCGCGCCCGAGCACGGCGGCCAGCTCCACCATGACACGGGCCCGGGCATCCAGACCGCCCAGGCGCCGGTTGATGATCTCCGCGATGGACTCGGGGAGCGCGAGCGCCTCGAGCGAGCCAGGGGCCCGCTCGTCCAACCGCCAACGCCCGGAGGCGTCGCGGTACAGCAGCCCCTCCGCGATGGCGGCTCGCAGGTACTCGGCGACGAAGAAGGGATTGCCCTCGGATTGGAGCACCAGCCCGTCGAAGTCCGGAGGCAGTGAGTCCAGGGCCAGCATGCCGCGGACCATGGACCGGATGCTCGACTCGTCGAGCCGCCCCAGCTCCAGGTGCAGGGCCCTCGCGGACACCACTTCGCGCAGGGGCTCGCGCAGCTCCTCCATGCGGTACGTGCCCAGCAGCAACACGCCCCGCTCGGCCAGATCCTCATATCGAAGCTGTTTCAGGAAGCTCAACGTCAGCTCGTCCGCCCACTGCAGGTCATCGAGGATGAACAGCAGCGACTCCTCCTCGCCGAAGGCGAAGAGGACTTCCTGGAGGGAAGTGAAGATGCGCGCGCGCTCGGCCTCGTTGTTGGCCAGGGGAGGAGGAGGAGGCCGCTCACGCAGACAGGGAAGCGAATCCAGGGCGGGCTCGAAGGGGACGAGCACCTTGCCCCACGGCCCGAGGATCCGCTCCGTCTCCGCCTCACCCCAGGCGCGGCACCGGTCCACCACCAGGGTCAGCAGCGGGCGGAAGGGGTGCAGCGGAGAGGCCCGCGTCGTGGCGACCACCCGGGTGCCCGAGAGCCCGAGCGGAATGCACTCGCCGGTCACCACCGTCAGCTCGCTGAAGACGGCCTCGCGGGCCATCTCCATGGCCAACCGCGTCTTGCCCACGCCACTGCCGCCACCGATGAAGACGCGGTCACCCCGGCCCTGGCTCAGGGCGTCGAGCCTGGCACGGAGGCTCCGCACCGCATCCTCCCGCCCCGTGAAGAGGGACCGGTAGAGGTAGGGCCGGGGCCTGGGCAGGTGCGCCGGCCTCACCGCCTCCACCCCCAACTCCCCGAGCACCCGGTCGACATCCTGGGCGTAGCCCAGCCGGTCCTGGGGACGCTTCTCGAGCAGCTTGAGGATGAGCCATTCCAGCCGCTCCGGAAGTGGCTCTTCGAGGAGCGCGGAGGGAGGAGTGGGCGGCTGCCGGAGATGCTGCTTGCGGACGGCCCTGCTCGTGACCCCCACGAAGGGAGGGAAACCGGTCACGCACTCATACAGGATGCACCCGAGCGAGTAGAGGTCGGCACGGGCGTCCACCAGATCACCGAGGATCTGCTCGGGCGCCATGTAGAGGAGGGTGCCCAGCCTGGCCTCGTCCACCTGGAGCAGCTCGCGCCCGTGGGCACCACTGAAGGCCGCCGCCACGCCGAGGTCTCCGAGCACCACCGACCCATCCTCGCGGACGAAGACGTTCCCGGGCTTGAGATCACGGTGGACCAGACCACAGCCATGCAGGTAGGCCAGCGGCGCGCACAAGCTCCGCACGAGCTTCAGCAGTGGAAGCACGGGCAGCTCCGGGGAAGCGGCATCGAGCGGAGGCTCCTCGGCACGCCAGGAGCGCTCGATGAGGTGCTGGAGCGTGCGGCCCTTCACCAGCTCCATCGCATACCAGGGCAACCCACCGGAGATGCCATTGTCGAGGATCCGGACCACCCCGGGGTGCTGGATGCGGCCGAGCATCCGGACCTCCCACTGGAGACGGGTCAACGGGGATTCGAGCGCCCCCCGGACCGTCTTCAGTGCGACGAGCTCATTCCGGTCCCGATGGTGTCCCAGATAGACGACGCCCATTCCCCCGCGCCCGAGAACCCCCTGTAGCTGGTAGGGACCCAGGGACCGGGGCTCGAAGGGCTCGCTCTTCAGCAAGGATTCTTCGTGGTCCACGGCTCCGCTCCCGCTAGCGCCCGCGCGCCCGTCCAGTCGCGCGAAGGCACCACGCTGGTCGTCTCTCATGAATGAGGAGCGGGCACTGGATGTGACAAGGGAGACCGTGGGATACGGCAGGCGCCGGAGCGAAGGGGTGCCTTCATCCGTTCCCCTGTGGCCCCTCCGTCAGCCCGCTGACCGGTAGACCTGGTCCTCGCTCACTCCTCGCCCACCCGCTCGGCGAGTTCCTGCTCCAGGCGCAGGAAGCAATGCTCCCGCAGCACCGCGCGCCGGAGCTCGTCCTCGCCACCAAAACCCGCGCCGCGTGCGTACAGCGAGAGCTGGGAGGGGACGGGCCGTCCCAGCCGCTCGACGAAGTACCAGCGCCACAGTGCCGCCTCGTCGAGCCCGGCCTCCTCGAGCCCGGGGTGCTCCAGACCGGAGCGGGAGAGCATCCGCGCCTTGTGGCAGGCACGGTCCAGCAGCGGCCCGTAGATGCCGAGCGAGCGCAGGTGATCCGGCAGGCACCGCTCCACCTCCGTGGCGTGCAGCATCTCCGTCTGGCGTACCCACGCCTCATCCCGGAAGAATCTCAACGGTTCGGAGATGCGCTGCGCCACCAGCCACTGCTCGAATCGACGCAGCTCCCCCAGTCCCTTCTCGCGACGGAATGCCTCACAGACCCGCCGCACCGCCGACAGCTCGATCTCACCGCCCCGCTGCCGGGCCTCCTCCAGGGCCAGGGCACGCGCCAGGGCTCCGGCCCGCACCCGGGGAAGAAGGCCGCCGACCCGCAGCTCCTCGAGCAACGCCTCCCGTGGGAGCGGCTCGCTCTCCTCCCGGCGACCCGTCTCGAGCCGCCCGGCACACCTGCGGGCTTCCGCCCACGCATCGGTCTGGGCGAGCGTGTACGAAACCCGCTTGGGTCCGGGTCGGGCCGCCAGGTACTCGCGCATCCGGCGGAGCATGGCCAGTGCGTCCGCGCGCTTCTGGTCGACCCCGCCCCGTGGCAGCCACTCCCGCAGCCGCCGCAGGGGCTCGGGTGGCAAGCCCTCGTCCTCGGCCCGCCCGAGCAGGGCCGGCCAGCCCCGCTCCGGGTAGTAGAGCTCCTTGGCGAGCTGCTCCAGGGCTCCGCGCACCGGCGCGTCCACCACGCCTTCGCGCTCGGCGCGCGCCAGGGTGGCCCGGATGTTGACCAGGGCCTCCGACAGCGGGCGGAAGCCATCCTCGGCGGGCGCATGCGCGATGGCCACCTCGTCGTCATCCGTCAGCGCACCGCTCTGGAAGGCCTCGAAGATGGCCCCCACGCCCTCCATGCCGAACGAGGCCAGCTCCGCTGCTCGCAGCGCCCCCATGCTCGCGCTTCCGAAGACCGGGATGCCCTCGGCCATGGCCCAGAGGATCTCCTTGTGCCAGACGGAGGGGACACCATCGAAATAGCCGTCGATGAGACCGATGGCCGCTGGCCTCTCGAGCGCGGCCCGGTAGACATCCCCCTGGGCCGCGGGCGGAAGGAACACGGCCTCCAGCTCGCGCCTCCCCTCCCGCTCGGGCAGCGTGGGCCCCACGAAGACGTAGATCATTGGCAGCGCTCCTTCAGCACCTCGCGGCCCCGGCGACCCGGGACGTAGCCGGGCGCGTCGTGGAGCGCCTCCAGACCGGGCACCACCACCCGCACCACGGGGATGCGGAACTCGGGCCGGGACAGGTCCACCACCACCACCTGGTGCAGCCCCACCGCCGCCAGCCGCTCCAACTCCCACGCCACGTCCTCCTCGAAGGAGCGCCCCGCGAAGGTGGGGACGTCCTGGAAGGACCGGACCGGCGGCTCCCGGCGCATCCGCTCCACCTGATGGCGCCAGACGGCCGGGTCCCGGAAGGCGTCGTAACAGCGGGTGACCCCCATGTCGTCGCGAGCACCGGAAATGAGCGTGAGCCGCACCTGGGCCGCCTCGGTGAGCGCGCGCAGCAGGGCGATCTCCCGAGCCGGATGACAGCCCGCCCCCGTCGTGGGTGCACGGAACCGGAGCGGCTCCGGCGAGCGCTCGGCGAGCAGACAGAAGAAGGAAGCCAGCCCCACGTCGGTGGTCGTCTCCCAGACGGCCACCTCCATCCCGGCCCGCTCGAAGCGCTCCAGCACCTGGAGGCAGACCGGGTCATCCACCGTGCCCGGGTCCAATCGCGTCGGGTGTTGCGACTCCTCGCTCCGCAGGTGCCACAGCGTGGTGGCATCCCGCTCCACCACCTCACAGAGGCCGTGGCTGATGGCCTCCAGCGGATGGTTTCCGGAGGCCAGTCCATTCGAGCTCATGAGGAACGCGCCACTGCCCTCGGGCAGCGGGAGGGTGAAGTCCGTGTGGACCAACTCGAAAGGCAACCACAGGGGCGAGCCGTCCCGAAGGTCACGCCCCTCGACCCATAACAGCCGCATCGCCGGGTGGAAGGCGTTGACCGACAGGCGCGGAAGCGCGTCCACCTCCACCACCGGATGGCTCGCCCGCAGCTCGTCGTAGCTGGCGCGCCGCAGCGGCAGGTCGACGTGCTCGGCGTGATGGGACTCCACCGCCTCCATCAATCCGGAGGCTCGCGCCGCGGCCAGGTCCATCCCCTTGCCCTGCGACGCCGACAGCGAGCGCGCGTTGGGCCGGTACACCGCCACGACCGGAAGACCTATCCAATCCAGGCCGGTGAGATTGGCGATGCGCGTGATGCCCATGTCCCGCATGAGGGGACACACCCTCCGGAGCGTCTCCTCGGGAGGAATCAGCCGGTGCGTCCCCATGAGATGGGACTTGTGAGCTGGCGACCGCATGGCACCCGCCGGCTCGACGACTGTCGAGGTCCACACCATCGCACCCCCGGAATCCGTGGTGAATGAGTGGGCGTCGGACCCTGGTGTGACAAGGGAGCCCGAGAGGCATGGCAGGCTCCAGGGCAGGCCGGGCGGAGGCGGCGCACACGAGAACAGCTGGCGGGGTGATGGACGTGTCGGAGAACCGACAGGGTGGGCCTGGCGCAGCAGCCGCTCAGGGCCTCTCCTCGACGAGGGACCCCCGCTGTCCGGCCAGCACGCGCTCCACGTAGTCGTGGACCCGGCTGGGGCGTAGTGCCAGGGCCTCCATGGCGGGTCCCGGGTTGATCGGGCCGCCGAGCGCGACGTGGAGCATCAGCGCCGCCAGGGAGCGCTGGAGCGGGTCGGTGGCCCCCTCGAACCGCTCGCGAAGCACCTGCTCGGGGACAGACTCCAGCGTCCAGTGGCGTCCACTCCGCTCCTGGAAGAGACGGACCACGTCGAGCTGGCCGAGTGCCTCCTCCCCCCCGAGTTGGAGGACCGCGTTCCAGGCTCGCGGATTCTCCAGCGCGGCGGCGGCGAAACGCGCCACATCCTCGAAGGAGATCCAGTTCAGCCTGCCGAGCCCCCTCCCGAGGAGGCGCGCATGGGCATTCAGGAAATCGAAACCCAGGCCAGGGCTCAACCAGACCTCGGTGAAATAGGTGGGCTGGAGGAGGGTGTAGCGAGGAATCCCGCTCCGCATCAGCGCCTGCTCCACCGCGCGCTTGGCCCGCTGGAGGGGGAAGTCCACCTCCATGGGCGCGAAAGAGACGAAGACGAAATGCTCCACTCCCGCGCGCCTCGCGGCTTCCACGAGGGCCAGCTGTCCGTCCAGATCCACCGATTGAATCGAGTCTCCCGCCTGTCTCGAGGCCGTGGAGGTAGCCGTCGAGATGACCGCCCGGGCCCCCTGACAGAACTCATCGAGCGAGGACCGGTCCTTCAAGTCCCCCCGCCGCAACTCCACTCCCGCCGCTCCGAGGCGCTCGACCCGGTCCGGCGCCGAGGTCGGCCGGACCAGGGCCCTCACCGCCAGGTCCGATGCCCGCAGGCGCTCGCAGATCGCTCCTCCCAGCAGCCCCGTGGCACCTACGACGGCCGTGACGCGCTCCATGGCCTCCAACCTCCATCGACGGAAAGCCCCCAGGTAAAGAGTAGGGAGTCCATGAATGTGATGGCTGGAAACGGGCCGCCCGCCGAGGGCTCGTCTCCTGGCTCTCAGGCCACGGTGGCGGCGACCGGCTGACGCCGCAGCAGCGTGGCGGCGGCCGTGGCGAGCGCGGCCGTGACCACCAGCGCGAGGCTCGCGAACCCCACCGCGTCCCAGCGGATGAGGGGCAGGCCCCGGAGCGCATGGATCGCGAGCACCAGGGTCACTCCGATGTAGGCGACCCCCGCGGCGCGGACGGCGGCCAGCCGCTGCGTCTCGGAGAGGTTCCGCCGGCGCGCGAGCAGCACCACGAGCACCGGGAGGACCTGCATGCCGTGCAGCCCGAGGAAGTGCGCCGGCCGCATGTCACCCGCCTCCGTGCTCCAGCCGACCAGGGGCAGTCCCGGGCCGCCGTCCGCCGCGCCGAACGTGTGCGAACCCGACTCGGCCACCCCCTGCCCGCTCCGCATGGCCTCGAGCTGCGCCGCCTTCGGGTTCGTCATGAAGAACCCGAGCCCGCAGCCAATCACCGCCGCGATGAACCCGATGCGCAGCGCCGACGCGAGCGGACGATCCGCCAGCCGCGCACGCAGCAGGGCGATCGCGAGGACGATCATCGTCACCCAGAGCACCGTGATGGTGACGCCCATGGCGCTGAAGATGAAGGCATCGAAGGGCGTGGCGATGTTGAAGTGGCTGCGCACCCCGCGCGCCGCCTGGAGGGAGATGCCGACCATCTCGAGGACGCCGGCCGCCGCGAGGATGCCGCCCGAAATCCGGACGAGCCGCTTCCGCTCGGAGAGGAAGGACAGGAAATACAGCACCGTGACGTTGTACGCGGCGAGCGACAGGTAGAATTTCGTCGGCTTGAGCCACACGGGCTCGCCCACCAGGAGCCTCGGGTCGAGGACGAGGCCCAGCGTGGTGAACACGGCCCCGAGTGCCATGACCACGGTGGCGAGGGCGAGGGCCGGAGAGAGCGACCAGGCCCGGTTCCAGAGCGAGCGCGCGGACAGGGCGGAAGTGGTGGCGGACATCAGCGGACTCCTTCGGTGGCGACGGAAGCGGAGGACACGGGAAGCGGGGCGACAGCCGGCATGAAGCGCCGGGTGACGAGGCGGACGGCCGCGTAGGCGAGGTAGCCCGTGGGGCCGAGCATGAACGTCAGGAAGAGGCAGGGCACGACGAGCAGGTGGGGGATGCCGCGGCGTTGGGAATCGGCCAGCACCACCCGGCCCACCAGGAAGTCGAACGCCAGGTAGTGGATCCACCCCGCGAGCAGCATGCCGGGACGCTGGAGCGCGGCCCCGATGTGCTCCAGCGTGTCGAACTGACCGAGCAGGCCCGGCAGGTGCGGCGCCACCAGCGCCAGGTAGACGGCGCCGATCACCAGCGGGATGGCGTCGCTCTCCAGCACCCACCGCGTCACGAGCGCCCGGGGCGCCACCGCCATCGCCAGCCAGCCCAGCAGCACCGGCACGTTCAGGATCTTCAGTATCAGCTCGCCGTCCATGGCTCCTCCAGCGGTTCGTCCGCCTTCATGTTTCCAATGTAAACACCGTATGTATCCACTGTCAACATGCGCGGGCGAGAGGGCCCTGCGGTGGCGCACGCACGCATGCGCCCCGGGAGAACGGAGCCCACGCGGCGTCCCGGCCCGGGCATGGGAATGGGACTCCAGGTGTTCCCGGGGGGTGCGCTGACGGATTTCGAACGTTCGCGCGCGCGTTCTCCAACATGACGCGGAGCGGCACCTGCCTATCCTCGGTGCCCTCTCCCCTGTCGTTGCCAGAACACCCACCACCGCCGAGGTCCGAATGTCGTCGACCGTCTACGAAGCTCCGGGTCAGAAGGGCAGCAAGGTGCAGTACCTCCCCCGTTACGGGAACTACATCGGCGGGGAGTTCGTGCCGCCCGTGAAGGGGCAGTACTTCGAGAACATCACCCCGGTGACGGGCAAGCCGTTCTGTGAGGTGCCTCGCTCCACCGCCGAGGACGTCGAGAAGGCGCTCGATGCCGCGCACAAGGCCAAGGCCGCCTGGGGCCGCACCTCGCCCACCGCGCGCGCGGACATCCTCAACAAGATCGCCGACCGGATGCAGGCCAACCTGGAGATGCTCGCCGTCTCCGAGACGTGGGACAACGGCAAGCCCATCCGCGAGACGCTCGCCGCGGACCTGCCGCTGGCCATCGACCACTTCCGCTACTTCGCCGGCTGCCTGCGCGCCCAGGAGGGAAGCCTCTCGGAGCTCGACGAGCACACCGTCGCGTACCACTTCCACGAGCCGCTGGGCGTGGTGGCGCAGATCATTCCCTGGAACTTCCCGCTGCTGATGGCGGCGTGGAAGCTGGCCCCTGCCCTGGCCGCCGGCAACTGCGTGGTGCTCAAGCCCGCCGAGCAGACGCCCGTCACCATCCTCAAGTTCGCGGAGCTGGTGGGCGACCTGCTTCCCCCCGGCGTGCTGAACATCGTCAACGGCTTCGGCATCGAGGCCGGCAAGCCGCTGGCCAGCAACAAGCGCATCGCCAAGGTGGCCTTCACCGGTGAGACGACCACGGGCCGCCTCATCATGCAGTACGCCTCGGAGAACCTCATCCCCGTGACGCTGGAGCTGGGCGGCAAGTCGCCCAACATCTTCTTCGCGGACGTGTTCTCGCAGAACGACGAGTTCGCGCAGAAGGCGCTCGAGGGCTTCGCCATGTTCGCCCTCAACCAGGGCGAGGTGTGCACCTGCCCCTCGCGCGCCCTCGTGCAGGAGCGCTTCTACGAGGAGTTCATGCAGAAGGCCATCGAGCGCACCAGGCGGATCGTCCAGGGCAACCCGCTCGACACGGCGACGATGATCGGCGCGCAGGCGTCGAACGACCAGCTGGAGAAGATCCTCTCGTACATCGACATCGGCAAGCAGGAGGGCGCGAAGGTGCTCACCGGTGGCCGGAGGGCGAGCCTGTCCGGGGCGCTGGCGGAGGGCTACTACGTGGAGCCCACCATCTTCGAGGGCCACAACAAGATGCGCATCTTCCAGGAGGAGATCTTCGGACCGGTGGTGTCGGTGACGAAGTTCAAGGACGCGGAGGACGCGCTGGCGATGGCGAACGAGACGCTCTACGGCCTGGGGGCGGGCGTGTGGTCGCGAGACACGCACACGGCGTACCGCATGGGCCGAGGCATCCAGGCGGGCCGCGTGTGGGTGAACTGCTACCACCTGTACCCGGCGCACGCGGCGTTCGGCGGCTACAAGCAGTCGGGCATCGGCCGCGAGACGCACAAGATGATGCTGTCGCACTACCAGCAGACGAAGAACATGCTGGTGAGCTACGACCCGAAGCCGATGGGCTTCTTCTAGACCATCTCAGGATGAACCCGTGGCAAGCCCCCTCTCCCCCTGGGAGAGGGGTGGGGTGAGGGTCTTACCGATGACCGTGGATCGCGTCTCCGTCACACCCGCCGCCGAGGCCCTGCTGCGCAAGATGCAGGGCATTCACGGCCCGCTGCTCTTCCACCAGTCGGGAGGGTGCTGCGACGGCAGCGCGCCGATGTGCTTCCCGAGGGGCGAGTTCCGGGTGGGCCAGGAGGACGTGTTCCTCGGCACCATCGTGGACACGCCCTTCTACATCAGCGGTCCGCAGTTCGAATACTGGCAGCACACGCACCTGACGATCGACGTGGTGAAGGGGCGCGGGAGCGGCTTCTCGGTGGAGGCGCCCGAGGGCGTGCGCTTCCTCATCCGCTCGCGCGTCTTCACCGATGACGAGCACTACACGCTCCAGAAGGCGGGCCCGCCTCCTCGCGGGCCCCAACACGGCTGAGCCTCAGAGCTTGTAGAGGCCGAGTCCCACCCAGGGCAGCGGCAGGGGCGTGCCCCCGTGCTTCTGGGTCGGCGGCAGGTACACCCAGAGCGCCGCGACGTCGAGGCGCACGCGCAGCCGGTCCAGGGCCAACGGCCCGCGAGGCGAGTCGGCGCCCAGCAGCCAGCGCACACCCGTGGTGCCGAACGAGTCGCTGAAAGGCTTGCGCGGGAAGAACTCCGCCGCGAGCTCGCTGTGGGGCCCGAGCACGTACTGCGCTCCCACGAAGGCCTGCACCTGGGTGGGAATGCGGGGAAGCGTGGCAACCGAACCGCCGCCGTTTGCCCCGGAGTCCTCGCCCCCCGCGCCCGCGACGCCCACCGTGATGGCGGCCTTCTGCGGGATGAGGTGGTGGTTGTCGAGCACGTAGGCGCCCGCGGTGAGCTGGAAATCGCCGAAGTGCTTCGCCGCCACGACGCTGAAGAGGTTGAACTGGAGGTTGGCTCCAGCGGCCCCCGCTGCCCCGGCCCCGGCCACGCCATTGCCCAGGAGCACGATGCCCGCGCCCCCCACCGCTCCCGCGAAGACGTTGAGGAAGTCATAGGAGGCGGCCACGCCCGGCAGGTAGCGCGACTCGTCGAGCAGCTTCACCTTGAGGCCCAGGTCGAAGGCGCCGAGCACTCCGACGCCCGCCGCGCCCGCGCCGCCCACCGCGTGGATGAGGTAGAGGGGCACGCCCGTGGCCAACGGGATGGGCAGACCGCCGCCCCACACGTCGAACTGCACGCGCCGCCCCAGCCCCACGCCCGCGCGGAAGAGCAGGAGCTGGTCGTTGCTCACCACCACCTCGCCGGGCTCCAGCGTGAGCGCCGTGGGCGTGAGGAGCATCCGCTCGTCCGCCGCGCGGCGGGTGACGAAGTCCTCGCGCCGGAAGTCCATCTCCCGGCCGAGCGCCTCGCCCGCCTCGCGGCCCGCGCGAGGCGCCAGCGAGGACGGCTCACCCGCCGACTCCCACCGCACCAGGCCCAGCCGCCGCGTCCCCTCGGGCGACAGCAGCGTGCCCTCGAGAGCCAGACGCCCGCTCGACTTCGCCAGCCCGGTGAGCCCGAACGCCGTCCGCGCCTGCACGGCGACGCGCTCGGACGTCGAGGAGGCAGCGGTCTCGGGCGAGACGGCCTCCACGACGCGCAGCTCCAGCTTCAAGGGCTCGCCCGTCGCGTCCGCGGGCCGGCCCGCCCGGGCCTCCAGCGCGCGCTGGAAGGACTCGTGCAGCTGCTGCCTCGTGGCCTCGGGCACCTCACCCGTCACCTCGACGGCCACGCCACGCGCCTCCTCGTAGCCGCCGAGCGCGTCCACCTTCACCTGCCGCACACTGCCCAGCACGCAGCCGGTGAGCGGCAGGGCGAGGCCTACGGCGAGCCACCGCCAATCCATCTTCCGTGTCTTCAACTGGAGCCCCCTCCCGCGAGCCGCGGGGAAAGGGCGCCATCCTGTTCCGGCCACGCGCGGGGAGTCACCTCCCCCCACCGGCCCTCGCCCAGGCACTACACCGCGGGTGCGTCCCGCCCGGCTACCGCACCGCTGGCAGTCGCACCTCGAAGGTGCTGCCCTGACGCTGCTCGGGGACCAGTGCCACCGAGCCTCCGTGCCGCTCCACCAGCCGGCGGCACAGCGCCAGACCCAGCCCCGTCCCGTTCGCCTTCCCCGTGACGAAGAGGTCGAAGAGCCGCTCGCGCACCTCCGGCGGCACTCCCGGCCCGTCATCCTCCACGCGCACCCGCACCGCGCTCCCGTCCGCCTCCGCCGCCAGCCGCACCTCGCCCTCCACCTGCGCCTGCGCCGCGTTCTGCAGCAGGTTGGCGAACACCTGTCTCAGCCTCCCCGCATCCCCCTCCACCGGCGGCAGCTCCGCGAAGCTCCGGCGCACCTTCACGGCCGGGAACGCCGCCTCCGTGGCCCTCGCCGCCTCCTCCAAGACCTCCGACAACACCACCCGCTGCGCCGCCAGCGGCCGGTCCGCGCTCAGGTCCAGCAGGTCCTCCGTCAGCCGGCGCAGCCGCTCCACCTCGCCCAGCACGTCCTCCAGCGCCTCCTTGTCCCGCTCCGACAGCTTCGCCCCGCTGCGCTCGCGCATCAGCTCCACCGTGCCGCGGATGACGCCCAGCGGGTTGCGGATTTCATGCGCCGCCATCGCCGCCATCTTCGCCAGCACCTCGCCGCGCACCGCCTTCGCCGCCGCCTCGTGCCGCGCCCGCTCGTCCCGCAGCCACCTCGCCGCCACCAGCGCCAGCGCCAGCGCGCCCACCGCCGAGAGCGCCACGCCGCCCCACAGCGCATGCCGCAGCGTCTCGCGTGCGCTCGAGAAGGCCCGCCCCGCCTCCAGCACCAGCACCGACTCCACCTGCCCTCCGGCCCCGCGCACCGGGAAGTAGCCCACCGTCACCTGGAGGTCTCCCAGCGCGTAGCCCGGCCCCACCCGCGTCTGTCCCGCGAGCGCCGTCTCCACGCCCTCCGGGTCCGTGCGCAGCAGGTCCACCCGCCGCCGCGCCGGCCCCGTCGCGTCCGCGGGCACCGCCAGCTTCCGGTCCACCACGTACACGCCATCCAGCGCGTTGGCGTGCATCAGCGCCTCCAACCGCTCGGACGTGGGCGGCGCGTCTCCCAGCAGCAGCGCCGCGGACTCACCCGCGCCCCGCAGCCGCGCGTCCAGCGACTGCTCCAGCGCCGTGCTGCCCGCGCGGTGGAGCGCCAGGGTCGCCGCGAGCGCCCCCACCAGCCCGAGCGTCGCGAGCCCCAGCGGCCCCAGCGCACGCGAGCCGAGCCCCGGCATCAGTACAGCCCCCGGGACCACACCAGCCCCAGCCCGCCGACGAGCCGGCCATAGGAGAGCTCGGCCACGTTGGAGGACGCTCCGCGCCAGCCCACCGAGGCCTGGAGGCTCCAGTGCGCCGCCACGTCCCACTCCACCAGCGCCCCCGCGTCGAAGTAGCCGTCCTCGCGGCGGATGCCTAGCGGGTTGTCGAAGTTCTGGTAGCCGCGCAGGGTGTAGCCCACCTCGGCCAGGAAGCGCAGCCCGGGACGCGGGCGCAGGCGCAGCTCCACGCGCGGGCCGTGCTCGAGGAAACCGAGCGCCAGCTCATAGGTGCGCAGCCAGGCGCCATACCAGCCCGCCGAGAGGGTGAGTGGCTCGACGGGGCTCCACTCCGCGTCCAGCCGCGCCGTGCTCCGCCACCCGGCATAGTCGGCGTACACGGCGTCCTGGAAGTCCTCACGGCGCACGGCCCACGAGCCGTCCAGCACCACCGGCCCCACCGGCGCGCGCGCGGCCACCTGCAGCCGGTGTGTGAGCAGATAGGGCGTGCCCCCGAGCGCCAGGAAGTCGAAGCCATACTCCGCGGTCAGTTGCAGCGCGGAGCCCAGGTGCGCCCAGCCCAGCGAGCCTCCCGCGCCTCCCAGGTCGAAGCCGCGCAGCCGCAGGTGGCCCCGGTAGCTTCCGGAGACGCGTGCGTACGGGCCCCGCTGTCCCCAGGGGCGCAGGCGCAACTCCGCGAGCCCCGCGCCCACTCCGTCCGCGCTCCCGCCCTGCCGCCGCGTCCCATCCGGCGCGAGGTCCACGTTGGAGTCGTACTCGCTCCCCAGCCGCACCGAGAGCGCCACCCTCCCCTCGCGCGCGGCCAGCAGGCGCAGCGCCTCGGCCCGCCTCGCGAGCCCCGCGTCCGACGAGGCCGCCGCCGCATCGAAGAAGCTCCCCGCCTCGCTCGCGTGGCCCTCGCGCAGCGCGAGCACCCCGAGGAAGAAGGAGGCCGTGTCCACCAGCTCCGGCGCGGTGAGCGCCTCCTGGAAGGCAGCAGCCGCCGCCCCGTCCTCCCCTTGCTCGAAGAGGGAGAGGCCGGAGAGCAGCGACGCCGCCGCCTCGTCCTCCCGAGCCGGGGACGTCTGGCGGCAGAGGGACTCGAAGGCCGCCAGTGCACGGGCGTTGCTCGGGTCCCTGCGCAGCACCTCGCGCCAGGCGACGAGCGCCGTGTCCCTGTCTCCCGCGGCCAGCTCGGCCTCGGCCACCTCCATATATGTCGCGGCGGCGGCCGGGTCCGGAGAGGCCTCGGACACCACCGGGCCGCAGAGGCCGGGCTCGGCGAGCAACGCGGCCACGAGCAGGCCCGGGCTCACGGGCTCCTCCAGCCGACGATGGGCGTGGGCACCTCGGACAGCGCGCCCAACCCGGCGCGGGCCTCGGTGAGCCGGTGGCGGTCCGCGCGCCGCTCGGCCAACCGCGACGCCTCCTCCAGGTAGCGCGCGGCGAGCACCGGACGCCGGGCCGTGCGGGCCTCGGCGGCGCGCGAGTGATACCAGTCGATGGAGGCCGGCGTGGGCGCCGAGCGGAAGAGCGCGGAGATGTCCGAGCGCAGCTTGCGCACCTGCTCGCCGATGCGAGGCCCGGAGGCATCTCCCACCGCGTCCAGCAGCGTGTCGGCGCACAGGTACAGCTTCGCCTCGTAGCAGGCGAGCGCGTGGTAGTAGTCGAGCAGCGCGTCGCGCGCGTCCGGGGCGCTCCTGCGCGCGGCGGCGAAGGACTCGAGCGCCTCGTCGGCGCGGCCGAGCTTCACCAGCGACGCGGCGATGTACCAGTCCGCCTCGCCGCCGGTGCCCAGACGCTGGGCCACCTTGAACTCGACGAGGGCGTTGGCGAAGCGGCCCTCGCGGAAGTGGCGGGCACCCTGGAGCAGGTGGGGCGTCGCATCCGGCGGAGCGGCGGCCGTGAGCGCGAGCACGGCGAGGCACAGCACGAGGTGCTTCACGCGAGGCCTTCTATCACGGACCGCGAATGGGTTCCGACCGCGGCGGCCGCCCGTTGCCCGGGCTGTCGGGTTTGGAGTCCTTGTCCTTGCGCACCTTCTCGGCACGGGAGCGGCCCGCGGCCTCCTGCGCCTCGGAGCCCACGCCGGCCGCGCCCAACGCGGCGGAGCGGGCGGCCTTGACGCTGGCGCCGGGAGGGGTGCGCTCGGACATGCGCGCGGCGTGCTTCGAGGCCTCGCGGCGGGCCTTCTCGGCGGCCTCACCGCCGGTACGGGCGGCCGGGTTCCGGCGAGCACCATCCGTGGCGGTCTCCCGGGCGGACTCGGCCACCGGGGAGGCGGCATCTGGCAACTGGGGGAGCTGCTCCGGGAGCGAGGCCTGCACCTCGAGCGCCTCGAGGATGGCGGCGCGGGTCGGCTCACGGCGAGGCGGGTCCTCGGCGCTGGCGCCCATGGCCCACATCGAGATGGCGAGAAGCAGGAGCCCGCGCATGCGCATGAAGAGTAGCATTCTCCGTGCCCGGTGCCGGTTCCTCGTGAGCCGGGAGTGTCGGGTGCCCGCACCTGCCCCATTCGGGACACCCGGGTGTACCGGCCGGTACACCCGAGCTCCGCTGGTGGGCACCCAGGCAACCAGACAAATGGGGACGGAAAGCACCGGGCGGGTACACTGCGCCGCGCCATGCAGTCCCCCCCGCCCTCCGTCGCGACCGTCCCCGCGCCCCTCCCAGAAACCTCGGAGCGCCGCGCGCGGCTCCAGATCTCGCTGGCCTGCCTGGGAATGGCGATCGCGGCCGTGCTGCCCTTCTTCGGCTTCGACGGCTGGCCGAACAACCACGAGGGCCTGTCCATCTTCGAGCGCGCCGAGGGCTTCCGCCGGGCCTACGCGGCCGGTGACTTCTTCCCGCTGTGGACGCCGTTCTGCCACAACGGCCACGGCTCGCCCTGGCCCTTCTTCTACCACCGGCTCTTCAACACGCTGTCCGGGGGCCTGGCCTGGCTGGTGGGCTCGGCCTACCGGGGCGTGCAACTGGCGCTGGTGCTCGTCCTCTTCGTGGGCGCCTCGGGGATGGCCGCCGCCGCCCGCGCGCTCGGGGCCTCCGCGCGCGTCCAGGTGCTCGCGGCCTTCCTGGTCTGCTTCTCCCAGTACGCCTTCTTCGACTGGCTCATCCGCAGCGCCACCGCCGAGCTCTCCGCCATGATGCTCTACCCCTGGCTGCTGTGGGCATGCATGCGCCTGCACTCCGAGGGCCGGGGTGGATGGGTGGTGGGGCTCGTGCTCGCGGCGCTGTTCTACGCGCACACGGTGATGTTCCTGTATGCGTTCCTCACGCTGGCGGTCGCCCTGGGCCTCATGCTGGCGAAGCAGGGCTGGCGCCCCACGCTCATCGCCACGGGACAGGCGGCGCTGGTGGTGCTCGTGCTGTGCGCCCCCTACGCCCTGCTGATCCTGCGCCTGGAGAAGTTCTTCAACACGGACGCACTCGGCATCTACACGCCCGAGAAGGAGTTCGCGCCGCTCTCGCGGTACCTCTGGGACAACGAGTTCCACTGGGGCCGGCAGTGGAAGGGCATCACGCCGGAGATCGGCCGCGCGCTGCTGGCGGGACTCGCCGTGTTGGGCGGTGTGGCGCTCGCCTCGCGTGATGGCCTCCGGAGCCGGGGCACCGGGTTGACCTTCCTGCTGCTCTCCGCGGCCATCTACGCGGTGCTGCAGGTGCCCCTCTCGCTGCCCTTCTATCAAGTGGTGCCCTTCGCCAGGCTGCTCCAGTTCCCCTGGCGGCTGGTGGGCTACCTCACCCCGCTCCTCGTGCTCGTGTTGTGCGTACTGGTGGAGGACGCCTTCCAACGGGGCGGCTGGAAACGGAAGCTGGCGCTGGGCGTGGTGGGGCTGGCGATCTTCACGGACGTGAGGCTCGGGTGGAAGGCGACGCACCCACGCTATGAGAGCACTCCCCGGATGGAGCTGGAGGGCCACCTCGCCATGCTCGACCGTCCGTGGTCCGCCCTCGAATACTTCCCCCGGTCCATGGTCGCGACCGGCATGCCGCCACCGGCCGCCTTCCTCTCCCACGAGAACTGTGACGGGCTGAAGGTGAAGCCGGTCCGGGCCTTCCACGAGCCCGTCCACTTCGGCCGCATCAGCCTCTCGGTCTCCTCGCCCGGGGGGTGTACCGTGCACTTCAACCAGTTCACGACCCCCTTCCTCGCGGTCGAGGCGAGCGGCCCCGCGCGGTTCGTCACCACGAGGGCCGGTACGCTGGACATCCAACTGCCCGCCGGAGAGCACCAGGTGGAGCTGCGCCGCCGGGGCTTCCTCGAGCTGCTCGCGCGGGAGTTCCTGCCCCGGAAGGGAACCTGATACGGAAGGACGCCATGAGACTTGGCGGCTATGTCATCCACGGGAACAACCGGGACACGCTCGGGGCGTGCCTGGAGGGGCTGCTCGCCGTCTGTGATGAGGTGGTGGCGCTGGACTCGATGTCCACGGATGGCTCGGTGGAGCTCGCGCGGAGCATGGGAGCGCGCTCGGTGTCGCGGCCCTGGCAGGGTTACGGAGCCGCGCGAGCCGCCGCCATGGAAGCGCTGGGCCCGTGCGACTACGTCTTCTATCTCGACTCGGACGAGCGCCTGGAGCCCGAGGCCCTGAAGACCCTCGAGGCCTGGCGGAAGTCCGAGCCGAAGGAGCCCGTCTATCTTCTACCGCGCCGCGACTGGGCCGAGCTGGACGGGCACCGCTTCCGCTACCGCACCGAGTGGCGTGCGCGGCTGGTGCGCCGGGACGTCGCCGTGTGGCGCCCGGAGATGATCGTCCACGAGGCACTGCCACGGATGCGCGCCATCCGGGTGCACGCGCCCATCGAGCACCGCTTCGCCACGTCGCTGGCCGGACGCGCGGAGAAGGAGGAGCGCTATGCGCTGTTGTGGGCGGTGCGCGCCTACGCCGAGGGCAAGCGGCTCAAACCCGCGGCGCTCCAGCGCCCGGCGCACCTGGTACGCGACTGCATCCTGCACGGAGCGCTCTGGCGAGGCGGGCTCGATGCAGTGCGGCTGGCCTGGGCCGTGGCCAACTACCACGCCGCGAAATACCGCCACCTTCGAGCACTGCGCCAGGGACGATTTCCCGAGTTGGTGCAAGCCTTTGGCGAGCGCCGGTATGGCGAGGTGTTCGCATTGGTGAGGGATGGACGACTCGTGTGATGCTCCCTCTCCCTCTGGGAGAGGGCTGGGGTGAGGGTATTGAGAACCCATCCGCGCTCAATCCGGCTACTCGAGCCTGTCGCGCACACTCTGGATGAGTGCATCCACCTCTGGGTCGGAACCCGATCTCCTGCGCTGTGCTTCCAGGAGCAGCGCGAGTGCGTGGCCGAGCCGGTGCGCGACCCCCTCCATATCCCCGCGCTGCTGGAGGAGGTCCGCCTCCGCGCGCACCAGCTTCGCCAGCGCCTTGATCTTCTCCGGGTGCCCGAGCAGCTCCGCCACCGAGCCCGCGTCGATGGTGATGAGCATCCGGTACTCCATGCCGAACAGCGACAGGCTCGTCTGCTGGATGAGGTCGAGCGCCTCCTCCGTCTTCTGGCCCCGGCCCGCCTTCAGGATCGCCGCGAGCGCCGCCACCAGACGCTCGATCATGCGCTCGATGTAATCCTCGCGGATTCCAGCCATGGGGCACCGTTCCTCGGACGCAGAGGCCCTCCACGGAGGGAAGGCTCGTCAAAGTAAGGGGCGTTCCTTCGTTGGCAAGCCGGGCCAGGTGGGAATCCCGGAGAGCGAATACCCTCACCCCGGCCCTCTCCCAGAGGGAGAGGGTGCTCGAAACCCGAGTCCACGCGAGGGTGTTTGTCACGGGCTCAGCTGTTGTCGCTCAGCGGAGGCGCGTCACGCCGCTCGCTCACGCTCGAGTCATCCGCTCCGTAGCCGCCAACACCCTTCTCCTGGATGCGATCCACGCCCGCCTCGTCGTCCGTCACGTCCCGACGCTCCGAGCCCTCGGCCTGGTGCCGGCTCTCGCGCTCCAGGTCCTTCGCGTCCTTGTCCAACCGGGGGTTCAACGTGCCCTTGTCCGCGTTGCCCTTGTTGTGTGCCATGGCTCTCTCCCATCGCAGAGGGACCCCACGCGCTATCGCGCGAGTCCCGGTGTGAGGCAAAGGTCCGAAGCATCCCCGCCCCCGACAAGAGCCCGGCCCAAGCCCCGCCGCCTGCCCTCCTCCCATCCGGGAACTTCATGTCCACCGCGCGGGAATGCCCGTGCGAAGCGGAGATTCATTCCCCCGAAGGCGTCCACTCCATCGACGTGGGATTGGGTTTGAAGCCCATCTGTTCATAGAGGGGCCGTCCGTCCGCCGTGGCGTGCAGCAACAGCCGCCCCACGCCCAGCTCGCGCGCGAAGCGCGTCAGCTCCGCGAACAGCGCCCGCGCGATGCCCCGCCCGCGCCACTCCGGCTCGGTGTACATGTTGAGGATGTACGCCTCCAGGCTCGCCAGGGTGTCCGGCATGGGCGGCCTTCCGAAGGGCAGCAGGCCACTGCACGCCACCACCCGGCCCTCCGCCACGCCCACCCAGGCATGGAAGCTCCCCTCGGGCACGGACCGCGCGAAGTAACGCCGCGTGGCCTCCACCAGCGACTCCTCGTCCTTCAGCTTCTCCACCCCACGCGTGCTGCGCAGCAGCGCCAGACGCAGGCGGATGAGCTCGTCCACATCCTCCACGCTTGCCTTGCGGATGCTCCACCCTGCATGCATGCGACTCGTGCCTCCCGGCCCCTCGGGCTCTCGAAGTGCTCCCATACCTCGGAGCCGGGTGGCTCGGCCATGGACGGCGCCTCGGAATGCATCCCGCTTGCCGGGTGCCTCCAGCTTCACACTCCACGCGCCTCGAGGCGACGGTGGAGATCGACGAGGACACTCTCGGGGACATCGATGCGGTAGGGACGAGGAGGCATGGGCGGGCTCTGGAGAGCTCGCGGATCCTCGAGACGAGCGCCTCCAGCGCGAACCGCGCCTCCATCCGGGCCAGCTGCGCGCCCAGGCAGAAGTGCATGCCCTACCCGAAGGTGCGGTGCTGGGTGCCCGTCTCGCGGCCGGGGAGGAACTGCTCCGGCTGCTCGAACACCCGCTCGTCGAGGTTGCCGGCCGCGATCGGCGCGAGCCTGAGGAACGCCGAGGCGCCGCAACTCATTCGCCGTCCCAGTAGTCCACGCTCTTCCCGGCGTGGCCTATGTGGACAAAGCGCTGCTCCGGGTCGAACGCGCAGAATTTGCCGGAGTCCGGATAGTGGCAGACCTCGGGGACGCGGGCGGTGCTGACGGCCAGCACCTTCAGCTCGGCCGTGCCCGTGTTGACGATCTGGTGCGCCGTCTCGGGTCCACCCGCCGGGCAGGCGACCACGTCGCCCGCGCTGATCGGGTGGGTCTGGGCGCCGATGCGCACCTCGCCACGGCCCTCGATCACGAAGAACATCTCTTCATTCACCGCGTGACAGTGGAAGGGGTAGGCGCGCTTGCCGGGAGCGATCACGGTCACGTTGTACCCCAGCTGCCGCGCGCCGAGCTCACGACCGATGGGCGCGGTGCGTCCTCCATAGCGCTCGGCGGGCATCTTCGAGCCCTGTTGACGCGACAGGTCTTCCAGGTCGCTGTAGGTCGCCTCGTCGATGTTCAGGATCGGTCGGGTCATGGTGTCTCCTGTATCTGACCAACGTGCCGTGAGCCTACCGTAGGTTGGAAGCCACCAGCCAACCGCCGCCACCGTTGGCCCGGATACCCTGTTCAGGCTGGAATGAGCTCCACCGGCAGCACCCGGGGCCCGTGCAGGCCGTAGTTGGGGATCCACTCGATCTCCGGCGAGCGGAGCTTCAGCTCGCGGATCCTCGAGACGAGCGCCTCCAGCGCGAACCGCGCCTCCATCCGGGCCAGCTGCGCGCCCAGGCAGAAGTGCATGCCCTGCCCGAAGGTGAGGTGCTGGGTGCCCTTCTCGCGGCCGGGGAGGAACTGCTCCGGCTGCTCGAACACCCGCTCGTCGAGGTTGCCGGCCGCGATGAGGGCCAGCACCAGGCTCCCCGCCGGCACCTTCGTGCCGGACAGCTCCACGTCCGACGCCGCCATGCGGAAGTTGAGCTGGATGGGGGGCTCGTAGCGCAGCACCTCCTCGATGAAGCGCGGGATGTGCGCCTTGTCCGCTCGCGCCTGCTCGAACTGCTCCGGGAGGCGGGCGAGATGGATGACCGAGTTGCCGATGAGATGCGTCGTCGACTCCATTCCCGCGGTGATCAGCAGGAAGAGGAAGGACATGAGCTCGTCGTCGGAGAGCCTGCTCCCCTCCACCTCCGCGCGGACGAGGTCGCTCACCATGTCCTCACCCGGCTTGCGTCGACGCTCGGCGATGACGGCCCCCATGTCGTGCTTCATCTCCCTCACGGCGGAGCGGATGCCCTCGTACTGCTCGGGAGTGGCGGAGGCGATGAGGTTGATGGAGGACACCCACCGCTTGAACTCCGGGAAGGTGCTCGGATCCAGGCCGAGCAGGTGGCCGATGATGTTGCGGGGCAGGAGGAAGCAGAAGGTGTCCACGAGCTCCACTTCGCGCTGGCGGACCACGGACTCGGCGAGGGCCTCGGCCTCCCGGCGGACCACGGACTCCAGCCGGGCCAGCCCCGCGGGGCCGAAGGCTCGGCTCACCAACGCGCGCAACTGGGTGTGGCGGGGAGGATCCCTCGACAGCATCGAGTGGGCCAGCGGGTTGTGGCCAAGCCAGGACGGCTCGGCGGCCGCCGCGATGGCCTCGGCGGAGAAGCGCTGCGCGTCCTTCTGGACCACGAGGATGTCCTCGTAGCGGGACGCGGCATAAGCGCCAAAAGGCTCGACGCGGCAGAGCCCGGGCTCGTTCCGCATCTTCGCGTACAGGGCGTTGAGCTCGGACCTCGTGGTGGGGGCGGACAGATCATATGTCTGCAAATCATCCTCCGTGGAGAGGAACGATGTTAGACCATCAGTCCAACAGCCACCATGTACGCCGAGGTCAGTCCCATTGCGTGCCTGTCGCCGCCAGGCTCGCCATCCAACGCTCGCTCAGAAGTCGAGGGTCGCGGTCTCCGCGCGTGAACAATCCGTGACCTTCACCTTGACCGTCTTGACCACGCCCTGCTCGGGCGTGGTACCCGGGGGCGGCACATTGCCAGGCACAACCCGGCCCACCTGGCTCCCCTGCCCCGCGCATACGCTCTGCGCGAGCGCGGGAGCCGGCGCGATCCACACCTTCACCTCGAGATCCTCCGGGGCGCAGCCCAGGGTGTCCAAGGCGGTCTGGAACTTCACGGGCGCGGAGGAGGGCTCACAGAGGTAGCCCAACTGGTAGCCATCGTGCTCACCCGGGAGCTCAATCTCCTTGGACTCGTAGCGGATGCCCACCTCCACGGGAAAGCCCTGGCTCCAGTCCGCCAGGAATTGCTCGGAGAGGGTCACCTCCGCCGGTGCGATGAAGGCAGCATCGCATGCGGAGAGACATGACAGGGCTGTCAGGGCAAGCAGTGGACGAAACGGTGTCTTCGGCATGGATGATTCTCCCGACGGAGCAGGCCCCCGGCGGAATTGCCGGGGCACGGCCGCGCTCTGCACTTCATGTGCCGGGATGTGCTCACTCCTGGAGAAGCACCACGAGCCACTCCCATACGACACGCGTGTCATGTGAGGAGGCGGGGAAGAGGCGCGGGGACGGTGGGGTATGGCACGCTGATTGGACGGGAGCGCAAAGGCAGAGGCAGGGCAATCGCATCTCGCCGCGCGCCCCCGTTTTCTCATACTCGCATCTCGTGCGCCTCGGGTTCATCCATGTCGATGGGCCCCTGCGTGGGACCGAGCAGCATGGCGCAGTCGTCGCACAACCAGAACCGCACAATCATCCCGTTGTCACCGTTGGAGATGTACGACGAGCCGCTCACGGCTCCTCCCTCGGGCTTCTTGCAAGACAGACACACCCGCTGCTGGAACTTCTGGGAAGGGGACATCGTTGACCTCATGTGAGAAAGAGAAGGAAACCGGGTGCGCCGGGGCTCAGCTGATGGCCATCTGGTAGCCACCGTTGGGGTTCGAGCGGAGGAAATGCTCCATCTGCTTCGGGGTGATGGTCTTCACGTTCGCGTCGGCCGGGTCACGGACGATGAAGTTGCCCTTGGAGTCGATGCCGGCCACGGTGACGTAGTGGCCCGAGGTGCGGCCCTCGTTCTGGTGCGGCGGCATGGCGTGGTAGTCGCCGTTGGCCACCACCATCTTGCCGGCCTTGAGCTGCTCGGCCATCCACTGGACGTTGGGGCCAGGGCCCTTGGTGACGCACTTCTTGTCCATCGCCTTGGCCATTCGGGCGATGCCGTTCACGTCCGTGCCGTTGGAGCCGGTGCCGCCCGCCTTGCCCAGGTGCATGATGAGCTGCGCGTCCGTCATGTTCTTGCCGTAGCCGAAGGCCCGGGCAATCTGCGCCATGGACGTGGGGCCGCAGTTCGCCCCGCCGTTCGAGTAGTTGCCGTCCTTCCCCTTCGGGCTGTACTGGCTGATGTGCGGCACCTTGCTCGCGTCCACCGGCCCCTTGTCCGTGATGGGCGTGGCCGGCCCCGTCGGGTCGATGTCCACCGGACCCGGTTTGTTGGATGGCTTGAAGCCATCATCGTTGGGGCCGAGCGCGGCCGGCAGCTTGAGGGTGTCCCCGGAGATGATGAGGTTCGGGTTGGTGATCTTCGGGTTCAGGCGGGTGATTTGATTGATGATGTCCCAGTGGGAGCCCTCCATGCCCTTGCCCTTGAGCTGGGAGGCGATGTCCCAGAGGGTGTCACCGCTCTTGATGCGGTAGTCGGACCCGGCGCGAGGGCTGGAGGGGCTGCCCTCCGGCTTGGAGGAGTCACCACCCGGCGCGGAGCTGTCGGGCACGGAGCCGGTGCTCGCCGGCGTCTTGCCTCCGGGGAACAGCCGCTGGATGTGACCTTCGATGAGCCCCTGGTACTTGCGGCCAAGCGAGTCGTTCATGTTGCCGGCGCCGCGGTGCCACTCGCGCGCGGCGGCCATGCCGCTGCCGTGCTTCCGGGTCAGATCGCCAATCGTCTTCGCGAGGAACTCCACCTGCTTCTCCGGTGGAATCGTCTTCGCGCTGGCGCCGCGGCCCACCTTCATCCCCGACCACTTCTCGAACGAGGGCAGCAGGCCGTTGTCGTCCAGGCCGATGAGCCCGTGGCCCGTGCCGTCGCGGTGCACGCCGTGGTTCTTGAACGACGACTCCTGCGCGATGATGCCGGCGAGCACCTTCGGATCCGCGCCGTACTTCTTCGCGTACTGGTTGATATGGGGCCAGAGCTGCTGGAGGTCGAGTTGCGCGTCCCGGCCCTGCGGGAGCCTTGTGCTGTGCGAGTTCTGGGTACGGACGGTCGAGCGACCATCGACGCGGGGGCCAGTCATTGTCGGACTCCTGATGAGGTGTTTTCGAGGCGTATTGTCGGCGGCCGGAATTTCGGGTTGCTTTATTCCTCTCAATGACAATCAACCGCCCCGGCCCACCCGGTCAAAGGCAATACAAAGCCATACACTCACGTCCGGGAGGAGCCGGAGGACGTGAGCGCTCGGTGTACGAGGCCATGGGGGCCTCGACTCCAGGACACACGCCGGGCCCGGGTGGCGCATTTCGGCCGGATTGATTCCCGGGCCACGCGCCAACCCCTTGGAATCAGGGGGACGTCGGGTCACGCAGGGCGGTACGGATGCTCAGGTCGAGCTGGCTCTGGAGCTCGAGCAGGAGGCTGCCGAGCGCGGGCGTGTCCACGCCGATGCGGGCCGCGAGGCGCACGCGGACCTCCTCGCGCAGCGTCTCCCGGGACTGAGCGAGCCAGCGCTTCACCGTGGAGCGGTCCACGCGGTAGGCGCGAGCAATCTGGGCCGTCCCCACGCCATCCACCAGGTGCAACCGCAACAGGGTCCGGCTCCGGGGCTCCAGGGCCGTCAGCGCCTCCTGGAACGCCTCGGTGAAGTCCTGGCGGTAGCGCTCCTTGATGTAGCGCCGGTCCGCCTCGTCGAGGGGAGCGGCGGCCTCCTCGAGCCGGGCGTCGTCCAGGTCGAACGACAGCTTCCGCTCACGCATCAGGTTCAGGGCGGTGCGCAGGGCGGCCACGCGGAGCCAGGCCAGCAACGAGCCCTGTCCCGAGTAGTCGGCGATGCGGGGAGGACGATCTCCACTGGGGAGGAAGAGCCTCACGCGCAGGAGTTGGAGGGCCTCGTCCACCGTGGCCACATTCATTCCCCGCTGCTGTAGGGCCATGCGGAGCTGGGGGACGAAGCGCGTCTCGAACTCCGCGAGTGCCTCCGCCTCACCCCGCGCGCACGCGCTCGCGAAGGCCCGCTCTTCCTGGTGATCCGAGTCGCTCATCGTCATGGCCGCCCACGTCGACTATCATCTTCCTGGCATGGACTGCTTCGACACGCGACAACTCTTCGCCTTCGCGCAGGGCGAGTTGGGCGCCGAAGCAGCAGTGTCAGTGGAAAAGCATCTTGATGACTGCACCGTCTGTCGAGCGCTCCTGGCGGAGGCCGCGCGCGCGAGCAGCGGCCCAGAGACCCAGCCCTCCGTCCCCGGACAGCCGGCGGGTGGACCGGTGCAGCCCTGGCTCGCGCGGGGTGCCCTGCTCGGGCGCTACGTGGTGCTCGAACGAATCGGCGCTGGGGGCATGGGCGTCGTCCATGCCGCGTACGATCCCGAGCTGGACAGAAGGGTCGCGCTCAAGCTCATCCGCATCGACTCGACGAGCCCTGCGCGGCGGGAGCAGGCACAGGCCTGGCTGCTCAGGGAGGCCCAGGCCACCGCCCGTGTCGTCCATCCCAACGTCATCACGATTCACGACGTGGGGCGGTTCGGCGAGCACGTGTTCCTGGCCATGGAGCTGGTGGACGGCACCACCCTGCGCGCGTACATGGCGTCCCGGAAGGAGCGGCGGGACTGGCGCGAGGTGCTGGGGCTGTTCCTCCAGGCGGGACGGGGGCTCGCGGCGGCACATGCGCAGGGGCTCGTCCACCGCGACTTCAAGCCCGACAACGTCCTGGTCGGCCGGGACGGGCGCGTCCGCATCACCGACTTCGGCCTCGCGCGCATCGCCGAGGACCTGGGTGGCCCCCGCGAGTCCGTGCCCTCGCCGGCCCTGGTGAACCTTCACGGAGCAACCCTCACGCACTCGAACATGGTGCTGGGCACGCCGGCGTACATGGCCCCCGAGCAGAAGCGAGGGGAGCGATCCGATGCCCGGGGCGACCAGTACAGCTACTGCGTCGCGCTCCACGAGGCCTTGTACGGGAAGCGTCCCTTCACCCCGGGTGCGGAGACCGCCGGGGTGCCGGCCTGGGTACACCGGGCCATCCTCCAGGGGCTCTCGGAATCACCAGAGGCGCGCCACGCCTCCATGGACGAGCTTCTCCAGCGGCTCACCGACGCGCCGGGTGCGAAGTGGCGCCGGGTGGGCGTGGCGGCCACCGCGGGCCTGGTGCTCGTCGCGGGGGGAGCGGCGCTGCATCGGTCTGCGTCGGGGGACCCCTGCGGAGGCAGTGAGCAGGCGCTCGTCGGCGTCTGGGACGCGGCCCGGAAGAGCGCGGTCCAGGCCACCTTCGCGGCGAGCCCCCTTCCCTTCGCGGCGAGTGCGTGGCGCGAGGTGGAGCGCACACTGGACGCCTACGCGCGCGACTGGGTGGCGGCGAGCCACGAGGCGTGTGTCGCCACACATGTGAAGGGCCACCAGCCGGAGCGGCTCCTCGACCGGCGCGTCATCTGCCTGGACCAACGGCTCGAGGATCTGTCGGCCGTGGTCGACACGCTGACGGCGGCGGATGCCCAGGTCATCCAGAACGCGGTGCGCGCCGCCCATGGCCTGGAGAGCCTGGCGCCCTGCGCGGACATCCCGACGCTTGCCTCACCGGAGCCACCCCCCTCGGATGATGAAACGCGACGCCGGATGGAGGAGCTTCGCGCGCGGCGCGCCGCGGTGCGGGCGAAGCTGAACGCCGGCCAGGTGAAGCCCGCGTTGGAGCTCGCCACGGTGGTGGCCCGGGAGGCTCACGACGTGGGCCATGGCCCGCTGGAGGCCGAGGTCCTCGCCCTCCTCGCGGAGACCCAGGCACAGGCGCGGCAGCTCCGGGAGGCCATCCGGACGTGGCACCGGACCATCCAGGTCGCGGAGTCGAGCCGGCACGATCGGCAGGCCGCGGAAGCGTGGGCCGCGCTGGTCCGCCTGCACAGCTTCGAGGACGCGGGTCTGGACCCGGACGAGGAGATTCCACGTCACGCGGCGGCGGCCCTGAAGCGTCTGGGTGGAGATGCCCGCATCGAGGCCACCCTGTCCCGGAATCTCGTCAGCCTCCACCGGGCCCGAGGCAGGCTGACCCAGGCGCTGGAGGAGAGTCAGCGCGCGCTCGCGCTGGCCCGGAAGACCTACAGCGCGGAGGAGCCGGAGCTCGCCACCGCCCTGCTCGGCCAGGGACAGATTCTCGGGCTCCTGGGACGTCACGAGGAGGGACTGCCCTTCCTCCTGGAAGCGGAGTCCATCTACCGGAAGACGTACGGCCCGGAGCACCCCAACCTGGCGGTCGTCCTGGATACGCTCGCCGTTCACGAGGTGCAGGCGGGCAACGCCGCTCGCGCGCTGGAGTACGTGGGCCAGGCCCATGCCATCTACCAGCGGGTCCATGGCGACGAGCACCTGCTGACGGCGGGCACGCTCCACAACCAGGGCGGCATCCTGCTCGAGCTGGACCGCGCGGAGGAGGCACTCCGGACGTTCGAGCGCGCGGCCAGGATTCGAGAGAAGCAACAAGGGCCCGCTGACCCGAAGTTCGCGGCCTCCCTGTCCGGCATGGGGCGGGCGCTCGCGAAGCTGGGACGCTACCAGGAGGCGGCCGAGCACCATCAACGCGCGGTGGACATCCGGGAGAAGGCCCTGGGGCCGGAGAGCCTCCAGGTGGCCATCGATCTGCTGGGACTGGGCAGAGACTTCGTGGAGATGAACGCGCCGCGAAAGGCGCGCGCGCCACTCGAGCGCGCCATGGCCATCTTCGCGCGTGCACCGGCTGGGACGGAGGATGAAAACCTGGCGAGTGCGCGGTTCGCGCTGGCTCAGGCGCTGGCGAGCGAGCCGCGAGACCTGGAGAAGGCGCGCCAGCTCGCGAGCGCCGCCCTCGAGGACTACCGCCGGCTCCCCCGGACGCACGCCCCGGCCCTCGAGCGGCTCGAGCGGTGGCTGGCCGAGCATGGCGGCCCTTCTCGTGGCCCGATCACATCGGAGCGGTGACCCGGAAACAACGAGACTTCAGCGGACGCGCATCCGCGTCGAGAGTGTTTGACACCTTCTCGGCTGGTCTATTCGAGGACCGCCAGTGGATGGCGCCAAAAGACAATCTCAACCTGAAAAGAATCAACCATGTTTTGCAGACGCACATGGCGGGAGCCGTTGTCTTTATCGTGGCACCCGTTATCATTCCGCACCCCGATTACCCCGAAAGGATCTACCATGGACGCCGCGAAGGCCCGTCAGTTCTACGAGGATTGCCTGAACACTCTCTACATCCAGCGCAACCTGGGGCGACTGGGAGACTTCTTCGCCGCGAACATCATCTCCCATCCCACCTTTCCGGGGCAGGTCCCCGGCATCCAGGGCTTCGAGCTGATAACCCGCGCCTTCCTGGACACCTTCTCCGACATCAGCCTCCGCATCGAGTCCTTCTCCCAGGAGGGAGATACCTTCTCGTGCCACCTGGTCATGAAGGCCACGCACGTCGGCAACTTCATGGGCATCCCGGCCACCGGCCGTAAGGTGGAGGTCGTGGACAACCTGCGCTACCGGCTCGAGAACGGAAGGATCGTCGAGTACTGGAGCAACGTGGACACCCAGGCATTGCAGCACCAGTTGAGCGCGGCCTGACAAGCCGCTTCCAGCGCACAGGAGTGGAGCCCGTGTCCACCATCGTCCGTCCCGACATCGACACCGAGCGTCTCACCATGCGCTGCCCGCGGCTCGATGACTTCGAGGAAGCCCTCTCGATGTGGGGAGACCCGAACGTCACCCGATACATCGGCGGCAAGCCATCCACCCGAGAGGAGATGTGGGCCCGCCTGCTGCGTTACGTGGGCCACTGGGACCTGATGGGATTCGGGTTCTGGGTGGTGCGCGAGAAGAGCACGGGCCGGTTCGTCGGCGAGGTGGGCCTCGCGGACTTCCGACGGGAGATCGAGCCCTCACTGGGTGGCGCCAAGGAGGCGGGCTGGGCGCTGTCTCCGTGGGCCCACGGGAAGGGTTTCGCCACGGAGGCGGTGCGCGCGGCGCTGGGGTGGGCGGAGGGCCGGTTCGGTCCGGAGCGCGTCGTGTGCATCATCGATCCGGAGAATGCGGCGTCCCTCCAGGTCGCGCACAAGTGCGGGTTCCGCGAGTTCGCACGCGGCTCGTACAAGGGCGCGACGACGCTGATGCTCGAGCGGCTCCCCGGGGCCAGGTGAGCCCGCACGCGGTGTTTGACACCGCGGCCAGGCTACCGGTCCCCGGCCCGGAAGATGCTGCTCAGCGCGAGGCCGAGCTGGCTCCGGACGATGCCGAGGATGCTCTCGACCTCTCCCTTCTGGATACGAAGCCTCTGCGTGAGCAGCTTGTGTGTCCCTCGCAGCAGTTCCCCCCGGCCGTGTGCCACCCAGCGCGCCACGGTGGCACGGTGGACGCCGTAGACGGTGGCGATCCGCTCCGTGCTCAGTCCATCCAGGAAGTAGAGCCGCAGCACATTGCGCTCGTCGGCCCCGAGTCCCGAGATTGCGTCCTTCAGCGCCTGAAGGACCTCTCCCCGGTAGTGAGACTTGAGAAAGTCGAGCTCGGGATCCGACGTGGTGGGCTCGCGGAGCTCGTCCACCGGTGTCCCCACCGCCAACAAATCCTTCTTCCGCTGCTCGAGGAAGTTGAGCGCGGCGCGAATCGCCGCCACGCGCACCCAGCCCCCGAGCGGCCCCCGCCCTGAATACTCAGCGATCCTCGGCGGAGCTCCGGGCTGACTGACGAAGAGCTTCTCCCAGAACGCCTGCTTCAATTCCTCGCGCTCGGCCGGTGGCACGCTCCGCCCGCGCAGCGCGGCCTCCACCGTGGCCCCATAGCTGGCCTGGAACGCGGCGATCGCACCCGGAACACCTTCCTTGCAGGCGCAGGCCAGGTACAGATCCGCGCCATGCAATGCCGGGAGAGCGCGCTCCGGGTCGCGCCCCGAGGGGAGATGACGCGTGACGTGCCGCGCGAACGGCAAGGCCCCGAGCGGCAGCGACGGCCACGCCTCGCGGCCCTCATGGAAGAGCCGCTCGAGCTCCTTCTCCATCGCATCGCGCATCGGGCCCCTCTCTCCGAGCAGGAAGATAGCACCCTCAATGCGGGGCGGGATGTCCGGCCAGCCACTTCTCCACCTCGGCGGCGTCCTTGGCCAACGCGCTGCCGCCCCCGCGTGCCAGCTCGAGCGCGCCCTCCATCACGGTGCGCGCCCGCGCCCGCTCGTGTCCCATGGCCCAGAGGGTGTCCGCCAGCGTCATCCGGATCATCCCCCGCACGCTCCGCCCCGTGGCGTACGACTCCGAGATGGGGCGCGACTCGGCGACGGCCAGCGCCCGCTCCAGGAAGGGGAGAGCCTGGGCCGAGGCTCCGAGCCGGTGATGGGCCTGCCCCACCATGTGATACGTCTGCGCCAGGTCCGGATGGTTCGGTCCGAGGAGCTTCTCCTCGAGCACCACCGCGCGCTGCGCATACGCGAGCTGCTCCTTGGAGTGGCCAAGCATCCCGTGACTGATGGCCAGGTTCTTCAGGATGAAGGCCATGTCGGGGTGAGCCTCGCCGGGCACCTGCTCCTGGATCGCGAGCGCCCGCTCGAGGATCGGAATGGCGTCACCTGGCTCGCTGTGGACATTCGAGAGGTTGATCAGCGATTTCACCAGGGCGGGGTGATTGGGGCCGAAGGCACGCTCCTCGATGGCCAGGGCGCGCTGCATGTAGGGGATCCCCTCGGCGGGCCTGTCCGAGAGCGCCAGGACGAACGTGATCGAATGAAGCGAGGAGGAGCACTCGGGGTGCTCGGGGCCCAGCAGCCGTTCATTGATGGAGAGAGAGCGCCGCGCGGCCGCGAGGGCCTCCTCGAAGCGGTCCTGTGTCGCCAGCGCGAAGGCGAGCCGGCTGAGCGTCCTCGCCACCTGGGGGTGCTCGGCGCCCAGGACGCGCTCCTGGAGCGCGAGCGCCTCCTGGAGGAGCGCGGCGGCCTCGCTCGCGCGGCCCTCGTCCCGGAAGATGGCCCCCTGGACGAACAGCCGCTCCGCCGCGAGCGCTGGCACCTGTCCGAGAGGCTCCAGCATCGCCTGGCCGAGCTCCGCCCAGAGGTGCCCCTGCTCGTGCCGGCGCAGCATCAGGCCTTCGACCTGGGCGAGCTGGATGGAAGCCTGTGCGGCGCTCAACCTGTGCCCGCTCGCCTCGGCGAACATCAGCGCCCGGTGGAGTGCCTTCTCCGCCAGGGCTCCCTCCTTCGAATGGATGTGGCTCTGGGCGAGCGTCAAGTACGCCTCGGCCTCGAGCGGCTTGTAGGACAAGGTCTTCGACGCCTCGATGACCTCTCGCGCGAGCGCCCGGCCCGGCTCGTACCGGCCCGCGGCGAGCAGCGCCCCCACCTCGACGAGCTGCGCGCGGACGGACTGGATCCGCTCGCGGGTGGCCGCGTCCTGGGGCAGGCGCAGCGGCGCCGTGAGGGCCTCCTTCGAGGCGCACTCCTCGAGCGAGGGGAGCTGTCCCGCCGCTTGCACGGCCTTCTCCACGACGCTCGCGTCCGCGGCGCTCAGCACCAGGGACAGTGCGCGCAACGCCTCGCCACGCTGTGCCAGGCACGCCATGCGCAGATCCAGCAGCTCTCCGGATTGCTCGCCACGCACGTGGGTGGCCTCGCACGCATCGGTGCGTATCCGCACCCAGGCGTTCGCGTAGCGATCCATGAGGAGCTCCGTTCCCGACCAGGCGGCCTGGGCATGGAGCGATCCGGTCGCGAGGAAGGCGGCGCGCACCTGGTCCTTCCGGGTCTCGTCCCAGATGCCGGCGAGCCGCTCCCGGGCTCCCGCGCACACGTCCCGGGCCCGCTCGCGCCAGGAGAGGAACCCCAGGCCCGCCGCGAGCAGTGCCACCGCTCCGAGGGGCACGCCCCACCTGAGGAGCCGCTTGCGTTGCGAGGCCGCCTTGCGCTCGAGCGCATCGAGCAGCTCGGTCATGGACGCGAACCGCTCCTCCGGCGCGGAGGCCAGACCGCGAGCGAGGATCGGCCACCACGCGGGAGGGATGCGATTGCCACGTGGCAACTGCCGTCCCTTGAGCGGGCCCGGCTCGTCAGCGAGCTCGGCCACCGTGAAGGGGCGCTCGCCTTGAAGCGCTTCGTAGAAGGCGACACAGAAAGCGAACTGGTCGCTGCGCGCGTCCGCCGGAGCACCCCGCCACAGCTCCGGCGCCATGTACGGCGGTGTACCAAGCCGCGTCCCTGTCTGGGTTCTCGTCTCCGCGCCGGCGGGCAGCGCTCGCGGCAATGCATCTCCTTCAGCCAGCCGCTGTTCCCCTGGGTAGACGAGCCGCGCCAGACCGAAGTCCGTCACCCGCGCCCGGCCATCCCTGCCCACCAGCACGTTGTCCGGCTTGAAGTCGCGGTGCACCAGCCCAGCACGATGAGCGGCCGCGAGCCCACGGCCCGCGTCGAGGAACATCGCCAGGATGGCGTCCGCCGTGCGCGGCTGCGCGCGCAGCCACTGCCCGAGCGTCCCCCCCTCCAGGAACTCCATGGCCAGGAAGACCTGCCCGTCGAAGCGGCCGCCATCGAACACCGGTATCACGTGAGGATGGGAGAGCCGGGCCAGCGCCTGCGCCTCCCGGAGCAGCCGTGAGGCCGCCTCTTCCCGCGAGTCGCTGGGAAGCGCCTCATCGTGCACCAGCTTCAGCGCGACGCGCCGGTCGAGCTCGGGATCATACGCCGCATAGATGACGCCCATGCCGCCAGCACCGACCAGGTGCAGCACCGTGTAGCGGCCAACCCGGTCGCCCGCCGTGAGCCGAGGCTTCGTCTGCCCCGGTTCCGTGACGGAGAGGTCCCGTGGAGTCCCCACCTCGGGCACGCTCACGTCATGCCCCAGCGCGGCCAGGAGCTGCCGGCAGTCATCGCACGTGTCGAGGTGGCGTGCGGCGGCCTCGCGCTCCTCGGAGGACAGGAGCCCGCGGCTCAGCCCATCCAGGGTGTTCTCACCAAGGCACCGGCCCGTTGCTCCATCCGAGGGACCGTCGTCCATCCTGATTCTCTAGATGAATCCCTCCGGTAAGTAAAGGTAGGGACACGAGCGCAAAGGTAGGATCGCGAGCGGCCCTGCGTTTTCTTTGCGACATCCGGCGGCGACGACTGTCACCTCCGCGAGGCACTCACCCCGCGTGAGGACTCGTTCTTCCCCATTCGCAATTCTCGAGAAAGACAAACATGAGCATCGATCGACAGAATCACTTCCAGACGTGGCGCGGCATGAGCCTGGCCGTGTTGGGCGCCGCATTGAGCCTGGCTGGCTGCGGCCCGGAGCTGTCGGAGCAGGCGCAGGCCACCGCGAGCCGGAAGGATGGCGCCAGCCTGGCCACGTGTCCCTACAACTCGATCCAATCACGCGTGCACACCGACGTCTCGGTGCCCTGGGCGCAGAACATCTCCATCACCCAGGGTCTGAGCTTCGTCGTGGGCTCGTTCCAGAATGGCAGCGGCCAGCTCACCACCTGCTGTACCTCCATCACCGTGACCGGCCCCAACGGCTACGTGAGCTATCCCTCCAACCTGGATGTCATCACCCCGTCGGCCGTGGGTACCTACTACGTGGTCTCCACGTGCGGAGGCATCTCCGAGACGGCCACCGTCACCGTCACCCCGAACCTGGGCACGATCATCCTGCTCAACAACGGAAGCATGGAGACGCAGAGCTCCGCCCAGTTCGGCCTCATCAACGGCTGGGGCCCGAGCGGCGCCTGGGCGTGGCACTCCCAGTTCCCGCGCAACGGCAACGCGAGCCTGGGCACCCGCTTCGGCTACTACTCGGCCGGAACCCAGGAGACGGTGGGCCAGCTGCTCGGCACGGTGCGCTTCCAGGCCAACAAGCGCTACACCTTCCGCAGCTATGCCCAGGGCGGTGGTGACAACATCGGCGTGCTGCCCTATCAGATCGGCTACGCCGCGATCGACAACGACATCAACTCCTTCGTGCCGCTGGCGACGGCTCCCATCGCGGTGGGCGCGGACTGGGTGCTCACCAGTGGCGTGAGCTACACCACCCCGGCCTCCGGGGGTCCCCTGGGCAAGCAGGTCATCATCCGCTTCGGCAAGGGCAGCGACGGCGGCTCGAGTGACATCTGGTTCGACAACCTCGAGCTGCGCACCATGCCCTGACCGTTCCCAATGCCCTCGGGCGAGCACGGCCACGACGGTCCCGTGCTCGCTTCCGCTAGTGGAGTGTCCACGAAGTTCGTGGACATAGTCGTGTTGCGCATGCTCCCTCTCCCTCTGGGAGAGGGCGGGGGGTGAGGGTCGTCACCCGCGTGTTCCTCGCCCCGGCTTGCATCACGGCA
>NZ_JANKBZ010000041.1 GCF_024623785.1 Archangium lipolyticum | reverse complement strand
TCTGCTCTCCAGCTCGGCTTCACCTCCTGCCTGTCCACCAGAGAGGTAATGCCGGGCACCTGACCGCGCAAGTTGTTCCGCCCTGGCCAGGTCATTACCTCAAGGGGTATGAGTGACCTGCCCATGCCCCCGAGGAAGCCGTACCCCACCGACCTCACCGACGAGCAGTGGGCGCTGATAGAGCCCTTTGTCCGAGCCAGCCACTGCGGGCCCCAGGAGCAGTTGCATCCGCGCCGGGAGGTGGTCAACGCCATCCTCTACGTCACTCACACGGGAGTGCAGTGGCGCTACATGCCGCACGACCTGCCGGACTGGCAGCTCGTCTACCACTACTTCGACCTGTGGAAGAAGAACGGCACGCTCAAGCAGGTACATGACACGCTGCGAAAGAGGGCGCGCCAGAAGGCCGGCCACGAGGAAGAGCCGACAGCGAGCATCCTGGACAGCCAGAGCGTGAGGACAACGGAGGAGGCGGAGACGAAGGGCTACGACGCGGGCAAGAAGGTGAAGGGCCGCAAGCGCCACCTGCTGGTGGATACGTTGGGCCTGGTGCTGCTGGTGTGGATGTCAACGGCGGATGTACAGGACAGGGATGCAGTCCAGGCGGTACTGCCCCTGGCGGCACGCGAGTACCCCACGCTGCAGAAGACGTGGGCGGACGGGGCCTACCAGGGACAGCAGGTGGAGAAAGTCGCCAACGAGAGCGGCATCACCCTCGAGGTGGTGAAACGCTCGGACAAGGACAAGGGCTTCGTCGTTCAGGCCAAGCGCTGGATTGTCGAGCGTACCTTTGGCTGGCTCAATCGGGAGCGGCGCCTGTCCAAGGACTACGAACGCAAGGAGGAATCCTCCGAAGCCTTCATCCATCTGGGCATGATACGACTCATGCTGCGCCGCCTTGCTTGATTGCTCCTGTTCAACACCCTCTAAGTCCCGGCTCTTCCCGCAAGCTCGCCAGTACTGGCTCCTCGTCAACCAGTATTCCGACGGTAATGGTGTTGTTGTACAGGTGAGTGACTGAAAACTCGAAGTCCGGCTGCAGGTTCGTATGCAGGTTGCCGTTCAGCTCGTCCAGTTCTTCCTCGGAGAGTCGGTACGAGAGCCTCGTCGCCCTGGCTGGATTGCTTTTATGCTGCTTGAGGTAGGTGGACAGGTCCTTGCGTGGATAGTCCTCGACCGGGTCGAACTCGGCGAGATCAGCGATGCCGTCCGACTTCTCAAGCGCCTGTAGAAACACCGTCTTTCCGGCCTCGTTCATCCCAACGAGCACAGTCACGGACGGCTCGATACGCACCGTCTGCGGCTCGTTGATGGACTTAAAGGGGCCTACCTCGGCAGTTACGAGTTGCACAACCAACCTCCCAGTATCCAACAGATTCCCATGAACCGTAGCAGAGCATGAGACAGCGGGGGCCCTTTTGATGGTGGCCGGGAAGGTGTCAGACACTTCGTACGAGCACCGGGCCCATGGGCGGAAAGAAGCGGACCACAAGGCCCAGGCGCTGAGCGCGTACCACGAGACCACCAACTGGAGAGCGGTGCCTCGTTCCGACAGATCATCAGCGGGCAAGCTGGTATTCAGCCTAAAGGTGGCTCGCGTATAGGAGACGGTCCGCGCCCTCCCGCGTCACGTAGCCGTGACCTCACCGTCGAGAAACACTTGGCCGCTGCCACCGGCGACGACGATGGGCTGCCCATCGCATGCGACGCATAAGAGGGATGGGGGACCTGTTGAGGGTGGCAGGATGGAGCAGAGGGTCCGAGGCCCCCTATATCAGGGGAGTTGACGCCTGGAGTCACCTCCTGGCAGACCACTTCCCAAGAAACGTCGGAAAGGCAAGGAGCACGCATGGACGAGGGGAAGAAGTCCGAGTCGAGCGGGGAGGAAGTGGGGCAGGTAGGGCCGTATCAACTCCACGAGCAGGTGCCGCAGGACGATTACAGTCTGGGAGAACTCTACCGGGCCACGCACGAGGCGAACGGAGAGACGGCCCTGGTGTTCAAGCCCGCCGCCGGGGACGAGAAGGGCTCGGGGCAGTTGACCGACTGGCAGGTGCGCCTCGTTTCCTCGGCCTCGGATGGCTATGTCGCCATGAAGGCAGAGGAGCCCCCGAAGTCCGTGGCCTCCGACGAGCACTCGGTGGAAGCCCTGGTGTGCACCTTCGAAGAGGTGCGCGGGGCAGTGGGGCGCATGGACCACGCCCTCCACGCGGCCAACGAGCCTCGCCCGTGGTGGCGCCTGGGACTGGCGCTGTCGGGTGCCACCATACTCGGGGTGGCGCTGCTGTCAGCGACGTTGGCACCTGTTGCCGAGGTACGGATGCAAGAGGAGTCCTCGGAGGAGGTGTGGACCACGGACGTCAACGTGGACCCCGTGCCAGTCCGGTCTGGCGAGGCACCTCGCCCGCGAAAAAACCAGAAGCATGCGCCCTGTGATGCGGGCCTGGAGCGCGAGATCTCGGGCGTGTGCTGGATAGCCACCGAGCACGCACCACCGAATTGCCCACCACAGACCGTCTCCTACGACGGCAAGTGCCTGCTGCCCGTGGCCAAGCCCCGCCCGGTGCCGACGAGCGTGGATGGAGGAGGAGAGGCGCGCTGAGGGCTCGAGGCCAGTCTTGCAGGAGTGAACCTGCCCCGGTTTCGCGACACAACGCTGGCTTCATTTCACTCTGAGTGCTAGTAGTGAAGCCGGTTGCTCTCATCCCAGAACGGGGTGAGGTCGCCAAACCCGCGAGAAGACTCTTCAATCATGACAAATATTTTCGGTAAGGCTACTCTGGCGTTGGTTGCGGTAGGAACGGTGGCGGTTCTGCCCATTTCGTCGCTGGCATCAGCAGAGCAGAAGCCCAGCGGAGACATTGAAGGCCTGGTGGCAACTACCGCCACGATCTGTTCGAGTGCGCTGACCCCGAGCGGCTGGGTAGACATTCAATGGTGGAACTCGTCGAGCTGCGGCTCCACCCTTGATCCGAATACCAAAAAGATTCAGCAACTCACCACTCTCCCGGTGGGCTCGACCGTCAACGCCTGCCATACCACGTACCCTCCGCCGGGATGGTCCCAGGTCTCCTATTACTTCAGCAGCGCATGCCGGTCTTCGCCCGTATCGAGTCTCAATCCCAATACCTGGACGCTGAAGCGCGTGTATTGACACCCGTGCCTTTGGAACCCCGCGGTTCCTGAAGCACCGCCCGCCCGCCTGCCCCCCAGGTGCCCCATTGCACCGTGGGGGGCAGTGCGAGAAGCCCCTCTCGAAGTATCCTGGCGGCCATGTCGTCGGGCGCAGCCAGAGACGAGGCCGAGGCGACTTCCGTCGCCACCGAAGCGGGTACACTCCCAGCCGGAGCCGTCCCCTCGGCCCTCACGTTGCGCGCACTGGCACTCGGCAGCCTCATCGGCGCGCTCATGTGCCTGTCCAATCTCTACGTGGGATTGAAGACGGGCCTCGCCTTCCCCGCCGCCCTCATCGCCTGTGTCGTCGGGCTCGGCGCGCAGGGCGCCCTCATGAAGCTGAGCGCCTCCCTCTTCGGGCCCAGGCTCAGCCTCCAGGAGACGAGCGCCATGCAGTCCGCCGCCTCCTCCGCGGGCTACTCCACTGGCGGCACCATCGTCACCGCGAGCGTCGGCTACCTGCTGCTCTCCGGCCACCACCCTCCCCTCTGGGCCCTCCTGCTGTGGACGCTGCTCGGCTCCGCGCTCGGCGTCGTCCTCGCCCTGCCCCTGCAGCGCGCCTTCATCCGCCGCGAGCCCCTCCCCTTCCCCTCCGGTCTCGCCGCCGCCTCCGTGGCGCGTTCGCTCCACGCCGGAGATGAGTCGGGCCGGCGCGGCGCTCGGGCACTCGGGGTCGGGGCGCTCGGGGCGGGACTCCTCGCGTTCGCTCGCGATGGGCTCCAGTGGCTCCCCGCCGCGCTCGCATTGCCCGGTGTCCTGCTCGGCGTGCCGCTGGAGAGCCTGTCCTTCGCCCTCGACCTCACGCTCCTGCCGCTGGGCACCGGTGCGCTCGTGGGGCTGCGTGTCGGGATGTCGCTGCTGCTCGGCTCGCTCGTGTGCTTCGGCGCTCTCGCGCCCTGGTTGCTCGGACGCGGGATGATCGCCCAGCCGGGTTTCTTCGGCGTGCTCGAGTGGAGCATGTGGCCGGGCGCCGCGCTGGTGACGAGCGCCTCCTTCACCCACCTGGCCCTCCAGCGCGGGCTCCTGCGCCGCACGCTCGGCGCATTGCTCGGCTCGCGCCCCTCCGGGGACTCGCTGCCCGATGCGTCGGAGGTCCCTCGCTCCTGGTTCCTCGCCGCGACGGCCGTGTTCTCGCTGGGGCTCGTGGCCGTGGGCACGGTGACCTTCGAGATTCCCTGGCCCCTCGGCGCTCTGGGCGTGCTGCTCTCCTTCGCGCTCGCCGCCGTGGCCTGCCGCGCCACGGGTGAGACGGACATCACCCCCACCGGCCCGCTCGGTCAGCTGGCCCAGCTCGTCTTCGGGGTGCTCCTGCCGGGCAACACCGTGGCCAATGCCATGGCCTCCAGCCTCTCCGGCAACATCGCCTCCTCCAGCGCGGACCTGCTCACCGACGTGAAGGCCGGGTACCTGCTCGGCGTCCCTCCCCGGCAGACCTTCCTCGCCCAGCTCTGGGGCTGCCTCGTCGGCTCGGCCCTCATCGTCCCCGTCTTCTTCCTGCTGGTGCCGGACACCTCCGCCATCTCCGAGACGCGCTTCCCCGCTCCCGCTGGCTTCTTCGTCGCCGGTGTGGCCCGCGTGCTCTCCACGGGGCTCGGAAGTCTCTCCGAGGCGGCGCGCTGGGGGGCGCTCCTCGGAGGACTCGCGGGCGTGGTGCTCGTCCTCCTGGAGCGCTTCGCTCCCGAGCCGGTGCGGCGCTTCGTCCCCTCCCCCATCGCCCTGGGGCTTGCCTTCGCGCTGCCCGCCTCGGTGTCCCTGTCCATCTTCCTGGGCTCGCTGGCCGCGGCGCTCCTGGCCCGCTACAGGCCCACCCTCGCGAACGCGGCCACGGTGCCACTGGCCTCGGGGCTCATCGCCGGCGAGAGTCTGGTGAGCCTGCTCGCCGTGCTGCTCTCCGCGTCCTCCTGAGCGAGGTCCGCTGGTGGGACTCACCACTCGATGAGGTACTCGGCCTCGTCGAGACCGAGCCTCTTGACCTCCACACGTCCCGGGCACCCCACGACCCGGAGGGCCTCCTCCAACAGGCCCTGGTGGTACTCCACCGGCTGCGCGTCACCACGGAAGTGCAGGCGCACGCGGCGCTCGCCCAGCGAGGTGTACTCCCGGTGCCCGTAGCTCACCGCGGTGCCGTAGGCGGTGGGTGAGCTGGACAGGAGCCGCTTGGGGTCTCCCTTTCCAATGATGTGGGTGAGCGTCTTGCCCACGCTGGACTGGAAGAACCCGCCGATCCCCGCCGCGCCAAAGGCCCGGAGGGCGGCCTCCATGGAACCGTAGTGGGGGGCGAGCAGCTCGCCCGCGCCGTAGAGCACCTTGAGGAAGTCTCGGGCTGGATAGGAAAAGAAGTCCACCAGCGGCTTCTTCGCGACAGTGGCGCGTAGCTCCGTCGCCACCTTCTCTCCCAGGTGCTGGTCCACCAGCTTGAAGACGGCGTTGAAGATGAGGCCGCGAACGGTTCCCCCCTCGGGGATCGCACGCATCCGCTGCTCGATTTCATGGACGATGGCGGGAGAGGGCATGGCGGGACTCGGGCTGGCCCCCAACCTAGCCAACCCCGGGGCGGGTGTCGCCCCCCAGCCGCCTGCCCAAGGTGCGAGCCACCAGCGGCCTGGAACGTGCCACCGCGTGACTAGCTTTGGGGGCGAGGAGGAGTGGCATGGAACGTTCGACCCGACGCATCCTCACGGGGGTGGGAGTGGGGCTTCCACTCATGGCCCTGGGCGCCCGGCTGTGGAGCAGCCAGGGCTCCACGCCCCCCATCCAGGATGGACGGGGCGGGGAGCTGTCCGACGGCATCGCCTCGCTGGAGCCGGTGCGGCTCGGGGGCGTGGAACAGTGGGTGTTGATGCGGGGGCGGAGCATCCACAACCCGCTGCTGCTCTTCCTGTCGGGAGGCCCGGGAGGCTCCGAGATGGCCTGGGTGCGCCACTTCAACGCGGAGTTGGAGGAGCACTTCGTGGTGGTGCAGTGGGACCAGCGCGGCGCGGCCAAGTCCTATACCGCGCTGAAGGACCGGGACGCACTCACGCTGGACCAGTTCGTCTCCGACGCGAGCGAGCTGATCGAGCTGCTGACCACGCGCTTCACCCAGGACAAGGTATTCCTCGTGGGCCACTCGTGGGGGAGCATCCTCGGGGTGCTGCTGGCGCAACGCCGCCCCGAGCGCATCCACGCCTACGTGGGCACGGGCCAGCAGGTGAACTTCCTGGAGAACGACACCCTCAGCCACCTGCGCGCGTACGAGCTGGCGATGAGGTACGACGACAACCAGGCGCTCGCGAAGCTGGCGCGCATCGGTCCGCCGCCGTACACGGGGCCGGACATGGCGAAGCGGTACATGACGCTCATGTCGCTCGCGAGCCGCCACGCGGGCCGCCGGAGCATCGTCCCCGAGCTGCTCTCCTCCATCCTCAAGGCGCCCGAGTACTCGCTGCGGGACAAGGTGCGCCTGTTCCTGGGATTGAAGGACACGTTCCCGCTGGTGTACCCGCAGCTGGCGGGGCTGGACCTGGCGGCGCAGGTGCCGCGGCTGGAGGTGCCGGTGTGGTTCCTGCTCGGGCGCGAGGACTACGTGACGCCCTCGGAGATCGCCGCGCGCTATCTGGAGCAGCTGGAGGCCCCGAGCAAGACGCTGCTGTGGTTCGAGCACTCCGGACACACACCGCAGTTCGAGGAGCCGGAGAAATTCAACCGGGTGCTCATCCAGCAGGTGCGAGCCATGGCGGAGACGAGGTCCGAGGTCCTGCTCCACTAACAAGCTCCCCTCTCCCTCTGGGAGAGGGCTAGGGTGAGGGTTCCGGGTCCAGCGCCGAGCGGCGAACGTCATTGACCAACCTGTGCGCGAACCGGGTCGTCTCCGGCTCGCGATAGCGAGGCGCCACGCGAAGCACGAGCTCGACGGCGGTGGGCAGATCCATCAGATGACCCGGTGAAACATAGACAGGCAGCACCCCCCTGCGGGTGCGCACGGCCATGCCCACCACCTCGCCCTGGTGGACGATCTCCGCCATGGAACCGCGCTCCTGGCCGAGGGGCCCATGTCCACCCACGAGCAACGACTTGGCACAACCAATGGAGGGCACACCGAACAACATGCCTCCATGGCACGCGAGCCCGAGCCGCCGGGGGTGCGCCGTACCCTGCCCGTCGAAGATGAGCACATCCGGCCGCACCTCCAGCCGGCGCCAGACCTCCGCGAGCACGGGCAGCTCGCGGAAGGACAGCAGCCCTGGCACATAGGGGAAGCCCAGCTTCACCGCGGCACTGGCCTGGGCGACGGGCTTCAGCGTGCCAGCGTCCAGCACCACGATGCCGCCATAGGCCGTGTCCGCGCCACGGCTCATGGAGATGTCCGCGCCCGCCACGCGCTCCACCTTCAGGCCTCGCGGTGGACGCAACACCAGACGCTCTCGCAGCTCTCTCTGGAGTGCCACCGCCTGCTTCGGTGTCAGGTCCCATCCATGCAGGGGCTCGTACTTCATCCTCGCTCCTAGGGAATGGTGACTCCGGGGACGGTGAGCTGGCGGGGGCCGGCCTCTTTCAACCAGAGCGAGTAGTTGCCGGAGGGCGCGTCATCCGCGTTCTCGACCTCCACGACGATCTGCTGCTTGCCGTTGCCGGCGATGGCGTCTCCCTGCCAGAACCGGAGGCCCTTCACCTTCTCGCCCTGGGCGTTCATCAGGGAGACCTCGGCGGCCATCCAGGGCTCCGGGCCCGAGTTGGCCACCCACACCTCCAGCGCGACACTCGTATCGGAGCGGTAGCCGGCGCCCTTGACGAGGGAGAGCCCGTCCACGGAACGGCCATCGACCTCGGGCCGGAACATCCGCGCCTGGACGCCCGTCATCGAGATGGTTCCGTTGACGATGGCGCCGCGCAGCCCCTTGAGCGCCTGACGCTCGGCGCGCAGCCGTTCGAGCTCCTCCTGGAGCTGCCGGGAGCGGGCGCGCTCCTGGGCCACCTCCTGCAGATAGGACTCCCGGGTGCGCGTGTCCCGGTACACCTCCACCTGCCGGGTCGCCCGCGCCTGGTGCGCCACCAACACGAAGGGCATGACGTCCGGGGAGGCTCCATCGGCGAAACGCACCGTCAACCGCAGACGCTCCCCGGGAGCCATGTCTCGCGGTGGAACGAAGCCGATACCGTTGCGGCCCCGCATCACCTCCAGGAAGCGCGCCTCGTCTTCCAGCTCCACCACGATGGGGGCCTCGAAGAGCAACCCGGTCATGAGCCCCGGGCTGACACACACCTCGCGTGCGGCCGAGGGGGTCGAAGCCAGCTCGATGCGCCGCACGTCCTCGCAGAGGGCGTTCTCGGAGAGCTCACCCCGGGAGGGAGCCGCACCCAAGAAGAGCAGGCTCACGAGGGCCACGGTGGAGGAAGGGAGCATGGATGACGGTCTCCAGGGCGGGCCTGTCAGTACTTGTACATGGAGTTGGGAAGGGGGATCAGGTCGAAGACCGTGGCGATGAGCACCCGGTCCCGCGTGCTCTTGGCGTCCATCGGGACACCGCGCTCGCCATAGCGGCTGAGCTCCAGACAGATGGGGAGGGTCTCTCCGCTGGGGAGCCGCATCTGGGTGAAGCGGCCATACACCTGGTTCTTCCCGAAGACGAGCCGCCCGGACATGGCCGTGCCACTGGGGATGTCACCCCAGCCGGGGAGCGGGATGATGGAGAAGTCGCCTTCGCGCACGGGAATGACGGAGTGGACGTCGGTGGAGAGGAGGATGGGGGGCTGAGGCCCCTTCTTCATCCTGAAACGTTCATAGGTCTCCCGGACGCCGGGGGGACAGTCCGCCTGGGTCGGCAGCTTGGGAGTGGTCGCGCACGCCGAACAGGCAACGGCGGTGGCGGCGGCCAGACCACGCAAGGGCTTCGACTTCGTCATCTCGGGTTCCTCGCTGGACGTCGCACGGGCGACGGGCGCGGGGATGGATGACTCAGGAGGTGCCGCGCCGGCGCCAACGTCTCCCGTCACCTGGGCAGGCGCCAATTCCTGGCGGGAGCCAGCCTTTTGGAGCGGGAGGGGGTGGGCCGACTCTACACGTTGGGTGGTGGACGATGCCCGCGAGGGTCGCCACCCCTTCACCGCGAGGAGGGAGAGCACTCCGGCCACCACGAGCAGCGCGAGCCCGGCCCGCCACCGCCGAGGGCGCTCGCGTACCGGCGGAGCCTGTTTCACGGGCCGCGAGTCACCGGGGAACAGGGGGGTGCGCCAGGAGTCATCGGCCAGGGACAGCTGCGCCTCCAGGGCCTCGGAGAGCGCCCCGGCGTCCGCGAAGCGCGCCTCGGGCGACTTCTCCAGCATGCGCAGGCACAGGTCGCCGAGGGCCCGAGGGACTCGCGGGTTGAGTGAGTGGGGCGCCGGGGGAGTCTCCTGGAGGATGGCGCGGATCATCCCGGGTTCGAGCCGCTCGCCGAAGGGCAGCCTGCGCGTCAGGAGCGCGTAGGTCGTAACGCCCAGCGCCCACAGGTCGTCCGCGGGCCCGGCGGGATAGGGCTCGGAGCTGTCGCTCTCGCGGACGAAGCGCCAGGCCTCGGGGCTGCGGTACTCGGGAGTCCCGGGAGGGAGCACGGCGGTGAGGCGAGGGGCGCCCGCGTAGCCGGCCGCGCCGAAGTCCACCAGCACGGGCTGCCCATCCGCCTCGCGCACGAGGACATTGGCCTCCTTCACGTCGCGGTGCACCACGCCCGAGGCATGCACGGCGGACAGGGCGCTCACGAGGGGCAACAGCACCTGGCGCACGAGCTCGGACGCGGAGGGGTTCTCCTCGAGCGCCCACACGTCCAACGGAAGGCCCGCGACGAGCTCGAGGATGAGCACCAGGAAGCGCGGCGCGTCGTCCGGCCAGAGGCTGTAGCCATGGAGGCCCACGACATGGGGGTGACGGACCTTGCGCAGGGAATCCACCTCGCGCTCGCCGCGGACATCCAGGGGAACCAGCTTGAGGGCGAAGGCCCGCCCGCTCCTGCTGGCACGGAAGACGGCACCGAAGCTGCCGGAGGCGAGCCGCGCCTCGATGGTGAATCCCGCCACCTGGGCACCGGGAGTGAAGTCCAACCCGGGCGGCACCCAGGCCCCGCCGGCGCTCTCGTTCTCGCGCATCCCACCGACCTCCGAAGACAGCGGAGGCTACCAGACCCACTCCGCGAGTAGCCCTGGCATCTCCAGGTCCCGGTCCGGAAGCGGAAGGTGGACTCAATGCGCCAGTGCGCGCGCGAGTCGCTGAGCAACGCGGAAGAGCTGGGTACAGGAGTAGTCGAGGGGGGCATCGCGGCCCTGGAGGGCATGGCGGGCGCGCAGGAAGGGAAGCCAGGCCCTGTCCCCCACCACCACCGCCGACTCCTCCAGCTTGCGACGAGGCACCCAGCGCCCCCCCAGGGTGTGCACCAGATGCATGCCCAGCAAAGCCCCTATCGGCGGGATGAGCAGTTCCCTGTCCCCATACGTCGGCCCCTCGCCAGTCGTCGACTGTGCCCCCCGGCCGGAGCGCCACAGGTAGTAATCCAACTGCGGTAGCGCTTCCACGGAGCCCTCCTCCAGCGCGGGAACCTTCTTGTGGAGCATCAAGGTGAGCCGCTCGAGCAAGACGCCCTCGATGATGGCGATCTCCCGCTGCACGTCATCGACATCGGGCGCTGGGGCGTCAGTGGCGGGCAGCCACTCAGTGACGGGAGGAGGGTGGTAGCGGTTGAAGCGCTCGACGTTCCGTCGCTGCTCGGACAAGCCCAGGCCTTTCACCTTCAACCAGAGGATGTCGGCCACATCCTCATCGAACTCGACGGGGATGGGAGTGAAGACGAGCGAGCGCTGACGCAGGGTAGCGAGCGTCTCCTCCAGCTTCAGCTCGGGACGCAGGTGCACCAGGGCTCGGGCCTGGGCGACACGGGCTTCCTCGGAGTCGAAGTCGGCGGGAGTATGGCGGGTGAGCCACATCACGGCGCCGCCGGGCAACTGCTCCACGTGAACGGCGGGCACGGACATCAGGCGCTCGCGGCCAATCTCCTCCACCATGCGTGGGCCGTACACGTTGAGCCAGTAGGCCTCGTACACCCGCTTCGGTTGGCGCGTGCTCGTCCGGTGAGGGTCGCTACCCAGGGAGAAGTCGGTGTAGCTGTGAGCCAGTCCGTAGGACAGGGGGAAGCGCTGGGCGAAGGACCGCACCAGGGACACGAGGCGGTGGGCGTATTCTTCGCGCTGGCTCTCTTCACGAACGACGGAGAAGGGTTTAAGCGTCAAATCGACGATGAAGCGGGAATCCTCGGCCCCATTGTCGAGGGTTCTGAGCCAGAGGCTTTCGTCTGGTGGCCTGGAGCGAGCAAAAAAGATATCTGTACCGGCCATCGTCCTGCATTCATGGAGCTTCTCGTGCACGAGCTGGCGCGAGTACTTCCGCTGACGCGATAGGCTCACGCGGTCGGGTCTCAGTTGCGCATCCAGGGGCTCGACGAAGTCGAGTATCGCGTCCAATCCCTCGTGGCCCGGCTCCAATGGGGTGGCTGGCGAGTAGAGATGCAGGAAGAACTCATCCTGTTTGTTCCAGTCATTCTTGTGCATGGAAGTGGAGCTCGACGTTGAAGTCCTCTGCTCTGCGCGTGAGCCTGCCCTTGAGACCGGACTCTATTTCCACCTCCTCATACACGAGGTGCACACGAGAAACGGCGACCTTGCGTCCAAAGAGGGGATGACCGGGTCTGCGTATCTCCACTGTCCCCCCATATTTCGTCAACGCCTCCCGTACGTCAGCATCGAATTGCCGAACGACAGCGCTCTCGCTCATGGACTTGAAGTCGTGCTGTTTGTTGCTGAAGGAGTGGACGGAGGGAGTCCGGCCAGGACGCAGGGAGGCCTCGTCCACGACGAACTGGTCCACATAGGTGAGCGAGACACGACCCTCATGCGCCAGTCCCACGTTCTCCGCCACCAGGGGCTGCTCGAGACCCCGCAGCCAGTGTCTCTGCCCCTTTGCGAGTCCCGCCTCCCGCCTGAGAACCTCCGCCACGCTCCCCTGAAACTCCAGCGCTTCCTGGAACCGGCCACGAAAGACGTTGTAGCTCTCCCACTTCAGTGGCGGCTTCACTGGTGGTGCACCTGTAGGCCGCTGCCGGGTCCCTGCGAGTTCCTCGTAGCGCCTTTCCCAATACGCCACATAGTCCACCCACCTATTCTCTGTAACGGCCACTCCCGAAGGAGGCTGGTGCACCGAGGGCCGGTAGCGAGCGAGTGCCTCCAGTTGCGCCGGGAGACGCGCGCCGGACTCCAGCGCCTCGGCCTCGGTGAAGCGCGCCTCCAGCGCCGCCACGTCATCCAGCGACAGCCCCCGCCCCAACCCACCCGCCAGCGTCCGAGCCTCGGCCCCAGCCGCTTTCGCCTCCGCCACCTCCAACACGCTGCCCACCAGCAGCACGCTCAGGGCGGCGTTGAGCACGGCGTTCTCCACGCCCTTGAGCCGGGCCTCGCGCTCGAAGCTCCGCGCCAGCACGTGCCGGAGCCGCATGCCTCCCGCTCCGTGCGAGGGAATCAGCTCGTCGAGGAACGCCCATCGCACCGTGCACGAGGGCAGCGCGGGACACACCAGTCCCAGTGCCTGATCCGCCAGCTTCTCGCCGCCAGCGGCAACCTGCGCCTCCAACTGGCCGAAGAGCACCCGGGCCCGCGCGTCGCCGCGCTGCGAGTCCGCGTACACCCGCTCCAGGTGCTCGGAGCGGTGCACCAGCAATACATCGGAGTATCTACCCGTCAAACGCCCCGAGGCATCGCAGTACAGGGCGTAATCGAAGGCGGGCGCCACGTCCTCCCGCCACACCTCGGGCGGCGCGACGCCATCCTCACCACAACGGCTCCCACCGAGGACGAGGCTCAGCACCACCCATGCGACAACCCGCAGCCATAGGCCCATGGCTCGCGAGTCTTCCTGGCACGAACGGAGCGGGCAATGTCCCCCTGCCAGGGCTCCAGACAGGGCATGACCCCGAGCCCGAGAGCCACGAAGAGAGCCTGATGGTCACGTGGCGGAAGAGGTAGACTCCGGCGGCCCGGCAGCCGCGGCTCCCTCTCCGCGCCCGGGTCAGGAGGAAGCCATGGCGGATGCGATGCGGAAGGAGCAGGCGGCGGAGTCCAACAAGGACGCCCTCGCCCGGACGGAGCTGCTCCCGAGCGCCCAGCCCCCCACCACGCCCGAGCCCCTCCAGGTCGGCGCCCCGGCGACCTCCGCGGGAGGCATCCCCGCGGTGGTGTCCGCGATGAAGCACGCCTGGGGCGAGATGGGACCGGTGCGCGGCACCCAGACGCTCCTGAAGGTGAACCAGACACACGGCTTCGACTGCCCCGGCTGCGCCTGGCCGGATCCAAAGCACCGCACGTCCTTCGAGTTCTGCGAGAACGGCGCCAAGGCCGTGGCCGAGGAGGCCACCACGGCCCGGGTGACGCCCGAGTTCTTCCACCAGTGGAGCCTCGTGGACCTGGCCGCGCAGACGGACCACTGGCTCGGCAAGCAGGGCCGCCTCACCCACCCCATGGTGCTGCGCGAGGGCGCCACGCACTACGAGCCCCTGTCCTGGGACGAGGCCTTCACGCTCATCGCCGACGAGCTCAACGCGCTCGGCTCGCCGGACGAGGCGTGCTTCTACACTTCGGGGCGCACGAGCAACGAGGCGGCCTTCCTCTACCAGCTCTTCGTGCGGCAGTTCGGCACCAACAACCTGCCGGACTGCTCGAACATGTGCCACGAGTCGAGCGGCACGGGGCTGCTGGAGACCATCGGCATCGGCAAGGGCACGGTGACGCTGGAGGACTTCGAGAAGGCCCAACTCATCGTCGTCATCGGGCAGAACCCGGGCACCAACCACCCGCGCATGCTGACGGCCTTGGAGGCCGCGAAGCGCGGAGGCTGCCGCATCGTCAGCATCAACCCGCTGCCGGAGCCGGGCCTGCAGCGCTTCAAGCACCCGCAGGCGGTACGAGGCGTCCTCGGCTCGGGCACGCCGCTGGCGGACCTGTTCCTCCAGGTGCGCATCAACGGAGACGTGTCGCTGCTGCAGGGGCTGGGCAAGGCGCTTCTGGAGCGCGAGGCGAAGCAGCCGGGCACGGTGGTGGCCCGGGACTTCGTGGAGAAGGGGACGCTCGGCTTCGAGGCGTATGCGACGCACCTGGCCACCGTGTCCTGGGAGGACGTGGTGGAGCAGAGCGGCGTGCCACGCGAGCGGATCGAAACCGCCGCGGAGTGGCTGGCGGGCACGGACCGCATCATCTGGTGCTGGGCCATGGGGCTGACGCAGCACCGCAACGCGGTGGGCAACATCCAGGAGATCGTCAACCTGACGCTGCTGCGCGGGAGCATCGGCAAGCCGGGAGCGGGCGTGTGCCCGGTGCGCGGCCACAGCAACGTGCAGGGAGACCGGACCATGGGCATCTGGGAGAAGCCCCGTCCGGCGTTCCTGGACGCGCTGTCCCGCGAGCTCGGCTTCGAGCCGCCGCGCCACCACGGCCTCGACACGGTGGGCGCCATCCAGGCGATGCACGAGGGCCGGGTGAAGGTCTTCTTCGCCATGGGAGGCAACTTTCTGTCGGCGACGCCGGACACCGAGCGCACCGCCGAGGCCCTGCGCCGCACGCGGCTCACGGTGCACGTGTCCACCAAGCTCAACCGGGCGCACCTCGTCACCGGGAAGCGGGCACTCATCCTGCCGTGCCTCGGCCGCACCGAGCGCGACGTGCAGGCGGGCGGGCCGCAGTTCGTCACGGTGGAGAACTCGATGGGCGTGGTGCACGCCTCGCGGGGGACACTGGCACCGGCCTCGGAGCACCTGCTCAGCGAGCCCGTCATCGTCGCGCGGCTGGCGAAGGCGGTGCTCGGCTCGCGCTCCCAGGTGGAGTGGGCCTCGCTGGTGGAGGACTACGACCGCGTCCGGGAGCTCATCGCGCGGGTGATTCCGGGCTTCGAGGACTTCAACCGGCGGGTGCGCGAGCCGGGCGGATTCTCCCTGCCAAACGGACCACGCGAGGGCCGCTTCACCACCCAGAGCGGCAAGGCCCACTTCACCGTGCACGAGATGGCGCGGCTGAAGCTGGAGCCGGGGCAGCTCCTGATGATGACGATCCGCACGCACGACCAGTACAACACGACGGTGTACGGGCTGGACGACCGTTACCGGGGCATCCGCGGCGGGCGGCGCGTGGTGATGATCAACGCCGAGGACATGAAGGAGCTGGGCGTGGAGGCCGGACAGGCGGTGGACCTCACCAGCCACTTCGAGGGCCAGCGGCGCGTGGCCCACCGGTTCGTGGTGGTGCCGTACGACATTCCCCGCCGGTGCGCGGCCACCTACTTCCCCGAGGCCAACGTGCTGGTGCCGCTCGACAGCTTCGCGGAGAAGAGCCGCACGCCGACCTCCAAGTCCGTCATCATCAGCCTCTCGCCCTCCCTGGAGGCGTAGAGGCCGGGAGAGCCGCGCCCCACCTCAGGCGGCCTCCTGCTCCAGCTCCGGAGACGGGAGGGCACGCGCGCGGCTCGCGAGGAAATGCGCGACCCAGGCCAGCGCGGCGACGGAAGCCAGCACGGCCCCCATGGGAGTCGCGGTGCCGTTGTAGAAGGCGCTCACGGCCCAGGAGGCGGACGCGGCGATGCCGTACTGGAGCGCGCCGAGCACCGCGGAGGCGAGCCCCGCGCGGCTGGCGTGCTTCTCGAGCGCGAGCGCCGTCGCGTTGGGCATGACGAGCCCCAGCGTCGAGACGAAGAAGAACAGCGCGGCGGCCATCCCCCACAGGCCGAGGGCACCGCTCCACGCGACCAGCAGCACGCACGAGGCCGCGACGACGGACAGGACCAGGGCCCAGCGCAGGATGCGATGGGGCGGGTGGGTCGCCAGCAGCCTGCGGTTGAGCTGCGACATGGAGACCAGGCCCATCGCGTTGGCGCCGAAGAACCAGCCGAAGTGCTGCGGCGAGACACCATGCAGCGTGATGAAGACGAACGACGAGCCCGAGATGTAGGCGAACATGCCGGCCTGGATGAAGGCGCAGGCGAGCGCCGGGCCCAGGAAGTCGGCCGCTCCGAGCAGCGAGGCCATCTCCGAGACCACCGTCCGGGAGCCGGAGCGGGGAGGCGCCGTCTCGGGCAATACCTTCACCACGGCGACGAGGGCCAGCGCCCCCACGATGGCCAGCGCGGCGAAGATGGCGCGCCAGCCCAGGAACCGGAGGACGAAGCCGCCGAAGAGGGGCGCGAGGATGGGTGCCACGCCCATCACGAGCACCAGCCGTGACATCGTCCGCGCGGCCTCGGCGCCGGACCACAGGTCCCTCACCACCGCGCGGGACACCACGATGGCCACCGCGCCACCGAGCGCCTGTACGAAGCGCATGGCCACGAGCACCTCCGTCCCGGGAGCGAGCGCACAACCCAGCGAGCCCAGCACATACAGGGCGATTCCCACCCGCAGGGGGCGCGTACGGCCGAACCTGTCGATGAGCGGGCCGGTGATGAGCTGACCGAGCGCGAGCCCCGCGAAGAACGAGGCGAGCGTGAGCTGGACGGCCGCGGGGGTCGACTGGAACTCGGCCCCGATGCTCGGAAGCGCGGGCAGGTACATGTCGATGGACAGCGGCGCGAACGCCGTCAGTGCCCCCAGCAGCAGCTCGAGCGTCAGCGTGCCAGTAGGCTTCCGGGAGGGAACAGTCATGACCTCCCTTCCTACGTTCAAGCGGGGCCTCCGTCATCCCGGAAGGGAGAGGAGGCAGGCGAGCGGCCTTATGCGTCCAATATCCGCACCACGATGCCCGTGATGTTGTCGGTGCCCCCACGCCTGTAGGCCTCGGCGACGAGCCGCTCGGCCATCTCCTGGGCCGAGCCCCCCTGCTCCAGCAAGGGCGTCATGACGTCCGGCGGCACCGGCTCGTACAACCCGTCGCTGCAGAGGATCAGCACATCCCCCGGTCGTATGGGGACGCGATTGCACTCGATCTCGACGCTGGCCTCCATGCCCACGGCGCCCGTCAACGAGTTGCGGTGCATCACGGCGAAGGGGTTCCTCGTATCCAGCCCCGCCTCCTCCATCTCCGCGAGCACCGTGTGGTCCCGCGTCAGCCGCCGCAGCACCCCGCCCCGCAGCAGGAAGGTCCGGCTGTCACCGAGGTTGCAGACGACGGCCTCCCCGTCCCTCAGCAGCACCGCGGTGATGGTCGAGGCCATCATCGACAGCTTGCCACTCTGGTGCGCGCGCACCTCCTGATGGGCCTGGCGCACGGCCTGGACGATGAGGCTCTCGGGTTCATTGGCCGGCTCGCCCTCCGACGGCGTGCCCGGCACCTGTTGGCCCTGCTGGGCGGACAGGAAATCAGCCACCGTGCTCAGCACGAGCTGACTGGCCACCTCTCCGCCCTCGTGTCCGCCCAGACCATCGGCGACCGCGAAGAGTCCCAGGTCGGACCGCTCGCAGTAGGAGTCCTCGTTGTTCGGCCGGCGGCCCACGTGTGTGGCCGCGCCGCTGTCGGTTCGAGACATGGCGGACCCCGAAGGTGTCGAGGCAAAGATGCGCATCCCGCGGCCAGTCTCGATCCACGATGACGCCGGGCCAAGGAGATAACGCCTCCCCGGCCCCCCGCTCCCCGGGCGCGGAAGCAGCACCGCGCCCGGAAGGCTCACCTCCTCACGGTGCCGGGGCGACCGTGGGCTTCTGCGCGGGCTTCTGCTCCGGCTTGGGCTCGGGCTTCTTCTCGGCGGGGATCATCAGGCGCGTGCCCGTGTCCCGGACGATGTGCCGGTACCACGACTCCGGGTACTTGGGATGGGCCACCTTGCCCGTCTCCTCCCGGACGTTGCCGTCGATGTACTTCACGAGCAGCTGCTCACCCAGCTGGCGCCAGCGGGCATGAACCTTGTCGCCCTGCTGCGTCGAGTACTCGGTGAGGTAGGTGCGCGCCTGCTCGGGCGTGCTCTTGTACAGCTCCAGCGCGTTCTTCTCGATGTCGGCCTGGTCCGCGAGGAACTGGCCCTCCAGCTCGCCCTGGGCCTTCTGGACGTCGACGATCATGTCGCTCCAGCGCGCGTAGGCCTGGTTGGACACCCAGTTGAACACCCAGAAGGACGAGTCCCAGGAGAACTGGCCGCGGTTGGCCACGCCCGTGGCGAAGTTCTTCGGGGTGCGGCGGATGCCCGCGTACATGGGCGTGTACACGGTGGTGAAGGTGTCATCCACGCCGAACCAGAGCAGGCCGCCGATGGGGTCCGGCATCCACGAGCGCATCTGCGCCACGAAGGAGAAGCCCGTCTGCTGCGTGGAGATGGCGCGCTCGTGGAGGTACTTCTTGCCGTCCACCTCAAACGACATCGGGCGCCAGCGGTAGGGCACGGCATAGGGCCCCGCGCCCACGTCCTTCGTCATGTCCAGCGGGGTGCCCTCGTAGTGGTCGCGCATCAGCGTCATCACGTCCTGCACGGCCAGCTTGCGGTCCGGCTTCACCCAGAGCGGCATGCGCTTGTCCAGGGACGAGCCGTCCACGTACTCCACGCCCATCCCGAGTGACGGCGCCGCGCGGCGGAAGATGCTCCACACCCGCGCCTCGCACGCGCGCGCGGACTCGAAGTCGAGCGGGTGGTAGGTGTCCGCGAAGCTGAAGTCCTTGTCCGCGCCGGTGAACCAGCCCTTCTCGCGCGCGAAGGAGATGACGTCCGGCGAGTAGAGGGTGTCCGGATCCTTCAGCGGGAACTGGCGGATGCGCGCCTGGTTGGCGTGCGCGGAGATGTACCCGTCCGGCAGCCGGCGGGCCACCCACACCGCGCCCTTCTGCCCCGCCCCCTTGCCGATCATCTCGAGGATCCACGCCTCCTTGGGGTCGGCGATGGAGAAGGACTCACCGGTGGAGGCATAGCCGTACTCGGCGACCAGGTCGGTCATGACCTTGATGGCCTCGCGGGCTGTTTTCGCGCGCTCCAGGGCGATGTAGATGAGCGAGCCGTAGTCGACGATGCCGTTGGGGGCCTCCAGCTCCTTGCGGCCGGTGAAGGTGGACTCGCTGATGGAGAGCTGGTGCTCGTTCATGTTGCCCACCACCGAGTAGGTGACGGGGGCCTCCTTGATGCGGCCCAGGAACTTGCCCGTGTCCCACTCGATGATGTCGCGCATGGAGCCGGCGGCATGGCGGCGCGCCGGGGTGAAGTACAGCTCACCGTACAGCTCGTGCGAGTCGGCCGAGTAGGTGATGAGCGTGGAGCCGTCCGACGACGCGCCCTTGGTGACCAGCATGCTGGTGCAGGCGAGCGCGGCGGGGGCGGCCAGGCCCGCCGAAACGGCCAGGGCCGGGAGGAACTTCGACAGGGGTCGGATCATGGCGGCGGATGCTACCAAGGGTCCTCGCGGATGCACCCTTCCCGTGCGTGTGTCCTACGCCCACCAGGCAGGGGAGCTCAGCCCCGCCGGGTGCGCAGGATGTCTTCCAAGCGCATGGAACCACAGGCGGCCGGGTGGATCTCCGAGACCCCCCAGTCCTCGAGACCCTGGCTGTCGATGAGCACCTGGGGCTTGGGCAGGAAGGCCCGGAAGCAGTCCTCCAGCCCCAGCTCCGCCGCCACCTTCCGGGCATGCTCGGCGCCGTGATGGCTCCACAGGTACAGGCCCGCCCCCCGCTGCGCGAGCTCACGCACCCGGAGCACCATCCGCTCGTGGGAGACGCGCTTGTCGAGGGTTCCCGGCACCAGTGTGTCCTCGGCGTCGAGGTAGATGGCCGTGGACGGAACGACAGGAGAGGTCATGGCGGACAGAGGATGGCACCCCTGGAGGCGCTGTCCAGCGCACCGCCCCCGGCCGCTCCCCCGGCATCCGGACGGAGCCCCCGACAACGGCTCGCCGGTCGCATGAGGGCAGGTTGTCGGCGTGTTTCCGGTAAGTTTCTCCGGCCGGGCGGCTCACGGCTGACAACCGGGGTCGAATGGGGACAGGCTCCCCGCTCCAGGTCCAGAAAAACGTTGGAGAAGGCCACGATGAACGACTTCCAGTTCCAGGACATGCTGCCGCTCGGCAAGGACGAGACGCCCTACCGGCTGCTCACCAAGGACTACGTCTCCACCTTCGAGGCTGGCGGGAAGACCTTCGTCCAGGTCGCCCCCGAGGCCCTCACGCTCCTCACCCGCGAGGCCATGCGTGACATCTCCCACCTGCTGCGGCCCGGCCACCTCAACCAGCTGGCGAACATCCTGAAGGATCCCGAGGCCTCGTCCAACGACCGCTTCGTGGCGCTCGAGCTGCTCAAGAACGCCAACATCGCCGCCGGTGGCGTGCTGCCCTCCTGCCAGGACACCGGCACCGCCATCGTGATGGGCAAGAAGGGCCAGTACGTGATTACCGGCGGTGGCGACGAGGCGGCCATCTCGCGCGGCGTCTTCGACACGTACCAGACCGCCAACCTGCGCTACTCGCAGATGGCGCCGCTCGACATGTACAAGGAGGTCAACACCAACAACAACCTCCCGGCGCAGATCGAGCTCTACGCGACCGACGGCGACGCCTACAAGTTCCTCTTCATGGCCAAGGGTGGCGGCTCGGCCAACAAGAGCTACCTCTTCCAGGAGACGAAGGCGGTCCTCAATCCGCAGAGCCTGCTGACCTTCCTGGAGTCGAAGATCCGCTCGCTGGGCACCGCGGCCTGCCCGCCGTACCACCTGGCCATCGTGGTGGGCGGCACCTCGGCCGAGTTCGCCCTGAAGACGGCCAAGTACGCCTCGGCCCGCTACCTGGACTCGCTGCCCACCGAGGGCAACTCGCTCGGCCGCGGCTTCCGCGACGTGGCCCTGGAGCAGGAGGTGCTCAAGCTCACCCAGCGCACCGGCATCGGCGCCCAGTTCGGCGGCAAGTACTTCTGCCATGACGTGCGCGTCATCCGCCTGCCCCGCCACGGCGCCTCGTGCCCGGTGGCCATCGCCGTGTCCTGCTCGGCGGACCGGCAGGCGCTCGGGAAGATCACCAAGGACGGCGTCTTCCTGGAGCAGCTGGAGACGGACCCGGCGAAGTACCTGCCGGAGACGAAGGACGCGGATCTGTCGGGCGACGTGGTGAAGATCGACCTGAACCGCTCCATGGCCGACATCCGCGCCGAGCTGTCGCGCTACCCCATCAAGACGCGCCTGTCGCTGTCGGGCCCGATGGTGGTGGCGCGCGACATCGCGCACGCGAAGATCAAGGAGCGCCTGGACCGCGGCGAGGGCATGCCGCAGTACCTGAAGGACTACATGGTCTACTACGCCGGCCCGGCGAAGACGCCCGAGGGGTACGCCTCGGGATCGTTCGGTCCGACGACGGCGGGCCGCATGGACGCCTACGTGGACCAGTTCCAGGCGCAGGGAGGCAGCTTCGTGATGCTGGCCAAGGGCAACCGCTCGCCCGCGGTCACCGAGGCCTGCAAGAAGCACGGGGGCTTCTACCTCGGCTCCATCGGGGGTCCGGCGGCGCGGCTGGCCAAGGACTGCATCAAGAAGGTGGAGGTGCTCGAGTACCCCGAGCTGGGCATGGAGGCCGTCTGGAAGATCGACGTGGTGGACTTCCCGGCCTTCATCGTCGTGGACGACAAGGGCAACGACTTCTTCGCGGACATCAACAAGCCCTCGAAGAAGTCGTGAGCGCCCCGGGGGTGGGGCTCAGTGCTTGAGCCCCGCCACGTGGGTGGTGGTGGGCAGGTTCTCCAGCCCGTGGGCGAGCTGGAAGGTGTAGCGCACGCGGGGCGCCGACTTGAGGCCCCCCATCACCTTGAAGAGGAAGTAACCGCGCTCCACGTTGTCCGGATCCGGCGTCACCTGCACCTGGAGCAGGTCGGTGGTGTCGAGCACCATCTCCCCCACCAGCCTCTTGCCCAGGATGAGCTGCACCACGGGCGTGCCGTTCTCCTCCGAGAAGAGCACCCAGTGGAGCGCCTCGGCGTCGTAGAGCCAGGAGTCCTCGGTGCCGATGCTGAGGATGCAGTTGGTGTGGTCCAGGATCCAGTCCCAGAAGCGGTCGAAGGGGAGTGCTGCCCCCGTCTCTGTCTCAATCGCCATGCCCCCCACATAGCGCAGGTTGGGGGTCCATGGGGATGACCGATGGGCCTACCCGGGCAGCCGCTCCAGCAACTGCTCCAGCTCGTCCGGCTTCACCGGCTTCACCATGTGCAGGTTGAAGCCCGCCTCCACCGCCTGTGTCCGGTGCTCGCCGCTGTAGCCCGTCAGCGCCACCAGGAAGACGTCGCCTCCGCCCTCGCTCTCGCGGATCCTCCGCGCCACCTGGAAGCCGTCCATCCCCGGCAGCCCCAGGTCCACCAGCGCCACGTGCGGCCGCAGGGAGGGGAAGAGCTGCACGCCCTTGAAGCCGTCCTCCGCCACCTGCACCTCGTGCCCCCACATCTCCAGCAGCTCGCGGAGCACCTCGCGCGTGTCCTCGTTGTCCTCCACCAGCAGCACCCGCCGGGGCGAGGGCTCCTCGGAGCTCGCCGTCCTCACCTCGGGCGCGGGCGCGGCCACCGCCTGCTCCGCCTCCAGCGGCAGGCGCACCACGAACTCGCTGCCCCTGCCCTCTCCCTCGCTGTGCACCGACACCTCGCCGCCGTGCAGCTGCACCAGCCGCCGCACCAGCGTCAGCCCGATGCCCAGTCCACCCCGGGACCGGTCCAGCTGCTGCTGCGCCTGGACGAAGAGCTCGAAGACGCGCGACATCAACTCCGGGCTCATGCCGATGCCCGTGTCACGCACGCGCAGCACCGCTTCCCGCCCCCGGGCGCCCCGCTCCACCGCCACCCCGACGAAGACGTGGCCTCCGGGCTCGGTGTACTTCCTCGCGTTGTCCAGCAGGTTGGAGACCACCTGCTCCAGCCGCGTGGCGTCCCCGTTCAGCCACAGGTTCTCCGAGACAGCGGGCAGTGCCACCTCCAGCCGCAGGTTCTTCTCCTCGAGGGCCCTCCGGCGCGCCTCCACGCCGTGCTGCACCACCTGCCGCAGATCCACCGGTGCCCGCCGCAGCTCGATGTGGCCCCGGTTGAAGCGCGACACGTCCAACAGGTCGTCCACCATGCGCGCCATGTGCTGGCTCTGCCGCACCATCACCCGCATCGCCTTGGACTCCGCGCCGTCCGGCTGCGTGGCCTCCGCCAGGTGCAGCGCGTTGACGATGGCCGCCAGCGGGTTGCGCAGCTCGTGCGCCAGCATCGCCAGGAACTCGTCCTTGCGCCGGTCCGCCTCCGCCAGGTCCGCCGCCCGCTGCCGCAGCGCGTCCTCCAGCTCGCGGCGGGGGGTGATGTCCGTGAGGACGCGCACCGCCCCCACCACCGTGCCCTCCGCGCCCTCCACCGGGTTGGCCGCCACGCGGTACCAGCGCGTCCCCAGACACGCCTCCGTCTCCTCGCGGCACGTCAGCAGCCCTCCACAGCTCGGGGGCAGCTCGGCCTCGGTCCCCGCCGCGGCCCGCATCAGCTCGTCGAAGGGACGCCCCAACACCTGGCCCTCGGACAACCCCAGCAGTGACACGAAGGCCCGGTTGGCGCGCATCACCCGCCCCCCGGGGTCCAGCAGGCACACCCCGTCCCCCAGCGAGTCGAAGGTCGTCTTCCACTGCAGCGCCGCGGCGCGCGCCTCCTCCTCCGCCCGGCGCATGCGCAGCAGCGAGCGCACCGTGGCCAGCAGCTCCGCCGAGTCCACCGGCTGCGTCAGGTAGCCGTCCGCGCCACTCTCCAGCCCCTCCACCTTGTTCTCGGTGCGGACGTAGTTGGCCGACAGGTGCAGCACGGCCATGCCCGACGTGCGCGGGTCCGCCTTCAGCCGCCGGCACACCTCGATGCCGTTGAGGTCCGGCAGCTTCACGTCGAGGATGACCAGGTCCGGCCGAGACTCGAGCGACAGCCGCAGCGCCTCGGCGCCGGTGCCTCCCTCCAACACCTGGAAGCCCGCGGCCCGCAGCATGCGCGTGACCGCATACCGGTTGGCGTCGTTGTCGTTGATGTTGAGGAGGATGGGTTCCCTATGAGACACGCGGCGGTCTCCTCAAGGGCTCGGTCAGGTAGGGGGGGAAGAGCCTCCGGGTCGGTGTCCCGAGCTGGACAGCGCCCGTTGGATGAGCTCGAGCGCCATTTCCCGGGTGAGCCCGCTCTTGGAGAGGATGCCCACGACATGGGGAAGGAGACGCCCGCGCTCCTGCTCGGTCAACGAGCGGCTGGTATGGATGATGACGGGAATCTGCCGGGTGGAGGGCTCGCGCCGGAGCGCCTCCAGCACTTCGAAGCCATCCATCCCGGGGAGCGACATGTCCAGCAGGATGGCGGCGGGCCGCACCTCACCGGCCAGACGCAGCCCCTCGGGGCCCGTCGCGGCCTCGTGGAACTGGAGCGAGGCCTCCCCCAGCAGGCGCTGGAGCAGGTAGCGGGCGACCTCGTCGTCGTCGATGATGAGAACCGTACGGGCATGCGTGGAGTCACGCTCCAACGTCTGGGAGGAGCCGTCCTCTTCCCCCTGCCCCTTCTGCCGCTGGGTGTAGTCGCGAGACACCGCCGCGTGGAAGGTGCTGCCCTGGCCCGGTTGGCTGTCCACCGTGAGTGCACCGCCCAGCAGCTCCGCCAGCCGCCGTGACAGCGGCAAGCCCAGGCCGGTGCCCTTGACTCCCTGCTGGTGGGGGCCTTCCACCTGTACGAACTCCTCGAAGATGCGCTCCTGGTCCTCCGGAGCGATGCCGACGCCCGTGTCCCGCACGGAGAACACCACCGTGTCGTTGGGGCCGGACGCCACGGAGACCCGAACCTCGCCCCGCTGGGTGAACTTGAGCGCGTTGGAGACGAGGTTGCGCAATATCTGCGACAGCTTGCGCTCGTCGGTGTGCAGCTCCGGCAGGCCCTGCGGCTCCTCGAAGACGAGCGAGACGCCCTCGTGCACGCGCAGCGGCCGGAGCATCCCGCGCAGCGCGCCGAACAGCTCCGTCACGGAGAAGTGCGTGGGCAGCACCTCCACCCGGCCGGACTCGATCTTCGCCAGGTCCAGCAGGTCGTCGATGAGCTCCTGCAACGCCTCGCCGGACTTGCGGATGAAGAGGACCTGCTTCTCCTGCTCGGTGTTGAGCGGCCCGTCGATGCGGTCCAACATCAACCGCGACAGGTTGAGCACGGAGCTGATGGGGGTGCGTAGCTCGTGGCTCACGTTGGAGATGAAGCGCGTCTTCATGTCCGAGGCCCGGCGCAGCGCCTCGGCCTTCTCCTCCAGCTCGGCGTAGAGGGCCACCACGCCGCGGTTGGTCTCCTCCAGCTCTCGGTTGAGCCGCTCCACCTCGGCCTTGCGCGCCTGCAGCTCCTCGAGCGTGCGCAGCAGCTCCTCGTTCTGCCGCTGCAGCTCGTCCGCGGCGCTGGCCCGCCGCTGCCGCTCCAGCTCGCCGCGCAGCTCCTGCACCACCTGGGTGGCCGGAGAGATGGCACGCGGCAGACGCTGGGCCATCTCCAGCAGGAGCCAGCCCTCGCCGTCCGGCCGCAGCGCAACCCGGTCCATCAACCGCTGCGCGGGAGCGAGCGCGGGGCCCGGCCGGAGCGTGTCCGGCGTACTGCCCGCGACGAGCCCATCGTTGGACGCCGATGCCTTCACCCGCACGAGCAGGGAAGGCACGGGCGAATCCTCCAGGAGGAACTCGATGTGGCCGTTGGAGCTGGAAGCGGCGAGCCGTGCCACCTCGGAGATGGCGGTGGCGATGCGCACCTGATCCTGCCCGTCGAAGCCCAGGGCCTGGGCGATGTGGCGCCCACGCTGCCGGGTGTTCACCACGTCCTGTCCGGTGCGCAGCTCGGCCTGGAAGAGAGAGGAGCTCAAGGCGAGCCCCCACCGGCCGCCACTCGCGCCACCAGCACGGTCGCGTCGTCCCGGCCCCGGGCGAAGTCCCGGTACAGCACACCGGCCGCCAGACTGGGATGACGGGCGAGCAGCCCGGGGTAGCCGTCCAACCGCCATTGGGTGGCCAGCCCGTCCGAGCACATCACCAGGGTGGACCCCGGACCCCACGTGTAGCTGAACTGCTGCATGCGGTGCGACTGGTGGCCCAGCGTCCCATTCATGGAGACCATCCTCTGGATGCCCTCCGGCGACACCACGGCCGCGGAGATGTTGCCCACCCCGGAGAAGTGCAGCCGGGACCCGTCCAGCGCCGCGAGGGCCACCGCCGCGCCCCGGGTGCTGTGCAGCTCCGGGTGCATGCCCCGCAGCAGCTCCACCAGCTCGTTGGGGCCCTGCTCCAGGAAGGACACCACCGCCGCGCGCGAGGCCCGCGCCGCCTCGGGCCCATGGCCCAGGCCATCGGCCACGAGGAAGAAGACGCGGTCCCCCTTGGTGTCCACCGCCCAGGAATCCCCGCACACCTCCTCGCCGGACTTGGGCACGCACACCACGCCCACGTCCACGGAGGACGGAGGCGGCTTGCTGGACCACATCTGCGCCAGCACCACCGTGCCCACCCCGGGCACGGAGTGGATGTCGAAGAGGGAGGCCATCCGCCGCATGGCGCCCAGCCCCGAGCCGCCGGTACCGGCGGTGGAGTAGCCGTCGCGCAGGCAGCGCTCCACGTCCGCCATGCCCGGCCCCTTGTCCACCGCGAGCATCTCCACGCCCACGTGGGGGCCGGCGTGGAGCGGGCGCAGGAGGATGAAACCCTCGCGCGCATGGGCGACCAGGTTCTTGGCCGCCTCGCTCACCACGAGCGCGACCTTGCCCTGGGCCTCCTCGTTGAACCCCAGGCGGGCGGCCAGGGAGGAAGCCGTCCGGCGTGCATGGCCCGCCTGGCTGCTCTCCGTGACTGCAATCGCCGTGGAGCTCACTTCCATCGCGTCACCGTGACCCGGGTTCCCTCCCCTACTTTGGAGACGATGTCGAACTCGTTCACGAGCCGCTTGGCGCCCCCCAGCCCGAGCCCCATGCCACCACCCGTGGTGTACCCGTCACGCAGCGCCAGCTCGATGTCGGGAATGCCCGGCCCCTGGTCCTCGAAGGACAGGCGCAGCCCCTTGCGCAGCCCGTCCTGGAGGACCTGCAAGGTCACCTGTCCTCCCTTGCCGTAGTCCAGGGTGTTGCGCGCCAGCTCGCTGGCGGCGGTCACCATCTTCGTCTGCTCCACGAGGCTGAACTTGAGCTCGGCCGACCACGTGCGCACCGCCTGGCGCACCACCACCAGGTCCTGAGACGAGCGGATGGGCATGACCTCAGTCCTCAAGACTTGCATCCAGGACCTCTGGCTCGGCCTCGTCGGCCTTGATGGAGGCCTGGAGCAGGGCCATGCCCTTCTCCACGTTGAGCGCGGTGCGAACTCCGGGCAGGGACATGCCCAGTTCCACCAGGGTGATGGCCACGGCCGGCTGCATGCCCACCACCACCGTCTGCGCGTCCAGCACGCGCGCCATGGTGGCGATGTTCCCCAGGATGCGGCCGATGAAGGAGTCGACCACCTCCAACGAGGAGATGTCGATGAGGACACCGCGAGCGCCGGTCTCGACGATCCTCGCGGTCAGGTCATCCTGCAGGGTCACCGCGAGCTGGTCATGCATGTCCACCTGGATGGTGACCAGCAGGACCTTGCCCATGCGGAGGATGGGAATGCGCTCCATGGGGCCCCCTAGACCTTGCCCGGCGCGCGCTGTCCCTGGCTGCCGAGGCTCTGATTGAGGCGCTTGAGGGCCCAGCTGAAGGCTCCGGCCAGGCTGGACTTGGTCACCACCCCCGCGAGGTCCACGCCCAGGTGGACGATGGTCTGGGCGATTTGAGGCCGGATGCCGCTGATGACGCACTCGGCGCCCATGAGGCGGGTGGCCGTCACCGTCTTGATGAGGTGCTGGGCGGTGAGCGTGTCCACGGTGGGCACGCCGGTGATGTCGATGATGGCGATCTCCGCGCCCGTCTCCACGATGCGCTGCAGCAGCGTCTCCATGACCGTCTGGGTGCGCCCGCTGTCCAGCGTGCCGATGAGCGGCAGGGCGACGATGCGGTCCCACATCTGCACCACGGGGGTGGACAGCTCCAGCATCTCCTGCTGCTGGCGGACGATGACCTCCTCGCGCGTGCGCTGGTGCACCTCGGTGGTGTAGAGGCCCATCTTGTCCAGCAGGAGGGTGGCACCCCACATCGCGTCAGCCACCGCCTCCGGCTGGCTGGCGAGCTCGCGGCGCAGCCGGTCGAACAGGGGCTGCTTGAAGCTGAAGATGAAGGTGGCCGTCTCGGACGGGGAGAAGCCCTGCAGGCTGCGCGAGCGCGACAGCCGCTCCAGCATGTCCCGCACGGACGCGAACCCGCTGCCGGTGATGTCGGTGACGTTGCCGTGCTCGGTGGCCTGCGTCAGCAGCCGGAGGAACTCGGCGCACTGCTCACGCAGCTCGCCCTCCTTCAGCAGCGCGTCGCGGCGCATCCCGCCGGTCGTCATGGACGTGAACCACTCAGTGAGCAGCTCGGAAGGGTACTTCTTGAGAATCTCGTGGATACGAGTGGTCAACGAATGCCTCCTGGAGGCCGCGTGTAACACACGAGACCCGGCGGTGACTGGGGCGAAAAATACCGTCCCACAGCGGCCCCACGGCAGTGTTCAATCCGAGATAGCCCCCGGGAAGAGCGCGAAATTCCCCGTGAGGAGTCGCTCCCTCGGAAGCAGCCTCCCCTAAAGGACCGGAGAAGCGGAGCTGAACCGCGAGGAACGGGGGGCCGCTGGATGCGACCCCCGCTCACATCACCGAAACAGCCACATGGCCAGGAAACCCGCCACGAGCGCGGCGAGGAACAGCCCGGCGGCGATCCCCCACGCCCGGGACGTAGCGCTGGCCGGCACGGGCGCCTCGTCCTCGCCGCCCTCCTCGATGGCCTGCACCAGCCCAGACGTCCCGTCCCGTCCCGCCACCGCCACCTCACCGGTGACATCCACGTCGAAGGCCACCCGCACCTCGCGCGAGGTCGCCGGCGTCTGGGTCCGGGCCTCGACGGAAGCCGGTGTCCGGGGCCGGGACTCCTCCACCAGCTCCACCTCGGCGGAGGGCACGAAGTCCGCAGGCGCGTCGAGCGCCCGGTGCTCGAAGGCCAGCGCGGTGGGGGGCGCGAAGGTGGGCAGCTCCTTCTCGGAGAGCGGATGCTGGGGCGAGGGATTGGCGCGCAACAGCTCCGCGAGCACCTCGTCCTCCACCGCCTTCTCCTTGGGGAAGGCCTCGCCCATCAGCCGCGCCAGGTCCGCGTCGTCCACCCCGGGCGCGTACTTCTCCCGCAGGGCGCGCAACGCCTCGGCGAGCGCCACCGCATCCGGGAAGCGGGCGCCGGGCTCGGCGGACAGGGCCTTCAACACCACCGCGTCCACCTCCGGCGGCAGCCCCTGGCGGTATTGTCCCGGCGGCTCCCATCTGGGGTAGGCCGCGCGCTTCCAGCGCTCGACGACATCCCCCTTCTGCGGCAGCGGGTGCCAGGCGAGCAGCTCCCAGAGCACCACGCCCGTGGCGTACACGTCGGCCCGCCGGTCCACGGGCTTCTTGCGCGCCTGCTCCGGCGCCATGTACGCGATGCTGCCCATCACCACGCTGGGCGCCGTCTGCGCCTCCTTGAGCGTGGACTGGGCGGCGCCGAAGTCGATGATCTTCACCTCGCCCGCGTAGGAGATGCACACGTTGGCGGGCGACAGGTCGCGGTGCACCAGGTGCAACGGCTGCCCGTGCTCGTCCGTCACGTCGTGCGCGTGGGCCAGGCCCTGGCACATCCGCTCGCCGATGAGCAGCACCAGGCCCAGGGGCAGCACCCGGCCCTGCTTGCGCAGCCGCCAGGCGAGCCGGTTGAGCGTCTTGCCCTGCACGTACTCCATGGCGAGGTAGAGCTCTCCGGCCACCTCGCCCATGGCCCACACGCGGGCGATGTTGGGATGGGACAGGCGCACCACCACGCGCGCCTCGTCCCGGAAGCGGGCGAGGAACTGCGGGTTGCCCGCCAGGCCGCGCAGCACCTTCTTCACCACGCAGGCGCGGCCCGGCCCCTCCTCGCGCGCCAGGAACACCTCTCCCATTCCCCCGTACCCGATGCGCCGCACCAGGGTGTAGGAGCCGAAGGGAATGGACTCCGGGCGCGCGAGCGCCTCCTGTTCAGACGCCTTGTCCAAGCGCGCGGAACGCCTTGCGGGCCGCCCGGAGGATGTGCGCCACCTCGGGCTCGTTGATGGACAGCGAGAGGAAGGCCGCCTCGAACTGGCTGGGCGGCAGGTACACGCCCTCCTCCAGCATCTGGTGGAAGAAGCGGCTGTAGCGCGCCGTGTCGGCCTTCTTCGCGCTCGCGTAGTCGAACACCGGCCCCTCGGTGAAGAAGACGGTGAACATGCTGCCCACGCGGTTGATGGTGACGGGAATCTTCGCCTCCTCCGCCTCCGCGCGCAGGCCCGCCTCGATTTCGCGGCCGACGAAGTCCAGGCGCTCGTACACGCCCGGCGCGCGCAGCGCCTGAAGGCTCGCGATGCCCGCGGCCACCGCCACCGGGTTCCCCGACAGCGTGCCCGACTGGTACACCGGGCCCTCGGGGGCGATCCTGGACATGATGTCGCGGCGCCCGCCGTAGGCCGCCAGCGGCATGCCGCCGCCAATCACCTTGCCGAAGGTGCTCAGGTCCGGACGCAGGCCGTAGACCTCCTGCGCACCGCCGCGCGCCAGCCGGAAGCCCGTCATCACCTCGTCGAGCACGAAGAGCACCCCGTGCGCGCGGCACAGCGCCTGGAGGCCCTGGAGGTAGCCCTCCTCGGGGATGAGCACGCCCATGTTGCCCACCACCGGCTCGATGATGGCGCAGGCGATGTCCTTGGCGCGCTGGGCGAAGAGCCGCTCCACGGCGCCGAGGTCGTTGTACGGGGCGGTCAGCGTGAGGCCCGCCACCTCCTTGGGCACGCCCGGCGAGTCGGGCAGACCCAGCGTCTCCACGCCGCTGCCCGCCTTGACCAGGAAGGGGTCACCCGCGCCGTGGAAGCAGCCCTCGAACTTGAGGATGTGGTCGCGGCCGGTGAAGCCGCGCGCCAGCCGGATGGCGGCCACGGTGGCCTCGGTGCCGCTGGAGACCAGGCGCACCTTCTCCACGCTGGGCACGGTGGCGCAGATGAGCTCGGCGAACTGCACCTCGAGGTCCGTGGGAGCGCCGAAGGTGGTGCCGCGCCGGGCCGCCTCGGTGACGGCCGCGACGATGGGCGGGTAGGCATGGCCGAGGATGAGCGGACCCCAGCTGCCCACCAGGTCCACGTACCGGTTGTCGTCCACGTCCGTCAGCCACGCGCCCGCGCCCTCCTTGAAGAAGACGGGTTCACCGCCGACACCACGGAAGGCACGCACCGGGGAATTCACTCCACCCGGGATACGCTCCTGCGCGCGGGAGAAGAGGGCCTTGCTCTGCGAGTGGTTCATGAGGGCTCCATAGCACGCGGCGTGTGTGCCCACCGGCGACACTCTTCCGTCATCGGCTGGCCGCTTGTTTCCCGCCATGCATTCGTCTACACCGCGCCGCCAGTTTCAGGTTTTACCGTTATCTGCGGGTGGGAGAACTTTCCACGGCGTCGGGTTTATACCGCTCCCGTGCCCGGATGCCTATACAGAGGGTCGGAGAGAGATGTCGAACGCCTCGCGAACGCCCGGGTGCGCCGGAGGAGCCCGGAGCTGGCGCCTCGCCGCCGCGCTGCTCGCCACGCTGGGAGCCCCCTCCGCCTCCGCCGTGGATGAGCGGCCCATCGCCGAGCCACGCCTCCCGAAGCTCACCTGCCACCAGGGTTATTTGAAGCGGGAGGCGCCGTACGGGCTCGAGGGCGTGCGCGCCGCCATCCAGCAGGCCCTCGCCGGAGGAGATCTGGCCGCGCAGCGCTTCCTGGAGGAGCGGCTCGCCGAGGTCATCGGAGGGGATGCCCGCGCCGCGCTCCAGGTGCTCGAGTGGGCCGAGGCGGCGCGGGAGCCCGAGCTGTCGCTCTACCTGCGCGCGGTGCGCGAGACGGAAGCCGTGCGCGCCCCCGAGGTAGTGGAGCGGCTCGCCCGCATGGCGGAGACGCACCCGGACCCCGACCACCAGGCCAGCGCGCTGATGGCGCTGGAGACACAGCACCGCTTCGAGCCGGCCCTGCTGGAGCGCCTCACCACGCTGGCCAGGAGGGACACGCTCGCCAGGGGAGTGGTCATGAACACGGTGCGCACCATCGGCCGGGTGATGGACAACGACTTCCGGCGTACCGGCGAGCTCGAGCCATACATGGGCGGGTTGCTGGAGGTGGCGCTCGACTCCACCGACTCCGATGTGCGGAGCCTCGCCCTGGAGATGGGCACCTACCCAAACGCGCGAATCGAGGGGAAGTCGCTCCAACAGCTGGCGAGGTTCCTGACCGAGGACCCCGCCCCCGGCGTGCGCGAGATGGCCGCGCTGGTGATGTCCTCGGGGCGTGACACCCAGGCCGTGCTGGGTGCCTTCCGCGAGGCCTTCCCCCGGGAGAAGAACGAATGCGTGCGCTGGGCCCTCGTGCGCTTCGCGATGCGTGCCGGAGGTGCCAAGGCCTTGCCGTTGCTGAAGGACTTCGCGCGGCAGGACGCGCGCTTCCAGCGGGACTACGCCGACTTCAAGGGGCTGTATGACGCGGGCCAGGTCGACTTCGACCGGGTCTTCCCTCTCAAGGCCATCCGCCACAGGTGCGAGGGGTAGGCGATGAGCACGGGAGAGGGGAAGACGTGGCTGGGTGCCGGAGTGGTGCTGCTCGCCGCGCTCGTGGGCCTATGGCTGTGGCGCTCGGGCACGGCGAGGGAATCCCCGGCCGAGGCGCGTAACACCGTGGCCTCGCGAGATGACGCGAGCGCGGGAGAGGAGCGGACACCGACGGCACCGGCTCCGGCCGCCGAGGAGAAGAGCATCCCGCCCGAAGGCCTCCTACAGGAGGTGCCGTGCGCGCTGGATTCCCTGGTGGAGGAGTATCGCCAGGGCAAGGACTCACCGGCGTACCGCCGCTATGTGGTGGAGCAACTGCGCGGCATCCTGGAGAGCCTGCCGCCGGAGCAACTGTGGGCGAAGGTGGAAGCGGAGCAGGACCCCGAGGTGCTGGAGGCGCTGTCGGCCCTGTGGGTGACGCGCTTCAACCTGACGGGAGAGCGGGGTGTGCTGGAGCGGGTGGTGGACAAGGCGGCGCGCGAGTCGGATCCGAGGCGCCGGGCGGTGATGGTGCGCTCGCTGAGGGCCATGGGCGAGCCGGCCAGCGAGGTGCTGGCCAGGAGCGAGTCCACGCGCCACGCCTATCGCGGGTGGGTGAAGGACGCGGCGCCCGAGGTGCGCGAGGCGGTGGTGGGGAACCTGAAGGACGAGGCCGGGCGCAACTTCGGGCGATTCCAGGGAGTGGCGGAGGAGGCGGTGGCGCTCGCGAAGGAGGCGAACCACCCCGAGACAGCGGCGGGGTTGTTGGGAGCCTCGTCCATCGAAGCGGCGCGAGCGCCTGCGGTGGACACCGTGCGCGAGCTGTTCCAGCGCTCCGAACACCCGGAGGTACGCGCGGCGGCGGCGAAGGCACTGGGTACGGTGTCGGTGGGCGAGGCCGGGCGGACGATGCGAGCGCTGACGGAGCGCTTCGCCACGGAGCCCACGAGCGAGGTGCGAAGCGCCATGCTGGAGAGCATCGCGCGGCTGGGCCTCTCGAAGGCCGAGCCAGTGATGCGGAAGTTGAAGGGTGTGAGCAAGGAACAGGACGAAGAGATCGATACCTGGCTCAAGCTGTTGGCCTCACAGCCGCAGACGTGGAACCTGCTGCTGCGCGACAAGCAGGCACAGGAGCACCGGCGGAGGCTTCACCCTCTCAGCCAATAGCCTGGGCTGCGGGCTCGTAACGCCCCCTCCAAGAACTCAGAGAAGGAGCCGGCGAACTGACGGCAGTACTCCATGTTCGGCCATGTCTCGTGGTCACCATCGATGATGGGGTAACACCCATGCTCCTGCCGGCTCACGTCGATCAACACGTAGTTGCCATCCTGCACGTCGCAGATGGCGTACAGGGAGGCAGGCCCGCGTGAATCCTCGTCTCTGCCTCGGAGGGCCACACGTGCCCGGATGATCTCGGACAGAGGCAACATCCGGTAGGGACAGTCCGGCAGTGGCTTGATCAACTCCGCGCCGTTGCAATGCAGATAGAAGGCACGCAGCTCCGGGTCCAGCGTCCAACCCACGCGCCGCTCGAACGCATCGAGCTGCTCGAGGGTGGCAGGCGGGTACGGGAAGTGATCACGGGAGACCTCATCGAGGAGGTCGCGCATGGACGTTGGCATCGTCATCGGTCGATGTTGGGCAGGTCGGCCTCCACCGTATTCCAGGGCGGGCGCCCCTCGTAACATCGGGGGTACTCCTCGTTGTAGACCCCATGGATGTCGGGCTGCGCGGGCATGACGTTTCCGAGGTCCGTCGGATTGCCTCCATGCCAGAGGTCTCGCATGTGATGCCCTGGCCAGTGGGTGTTTCCGCTCTTGGGCCACTCCCCGTAGATATCGGCGAACTTCCGGCGAAGGCCCTCCCGCGCGTTCTCCCACTGCTTGCGCAAGGGCTCCTTGTCCGCCGGTTTCAACGTGGGGAAGTCGCAACAGCAGTGGTAGAGGGCATAGCGACTCCCGGCTTCGAGCGGCATGACGGGACCCCGCCAGTCGTACTTGATATCGGCCAGCCACATGCAGCCCATGAGCCTGCGGCCCAGCTCAGCGCATTCCCGCTGACAAGACGCCATCCACTGCCTGTTGCACTGCCAGGGGCCATAGTAGAAGGTCGCCCTCAACGCACTCGCGGAGGAATACTCCTTCCATGGCCCCTCCCACTTTCCAGGCGCGGCTCTGGCTCCAGGGGATGGGGTCACATTGTTCGGGTGGGTGATGTCGCGCTCGGACAGGTAATTCGTCACACACCCGCTCGAGGCCCCCCAGCACAACACCACCAGCGCGATGACCTGCCGGACGACATGAGAAGTCATCGAATCACCCCAGAAAGAGAGTTGGGGTGAGGATATCGCCACACCACGGCCCTTCCCGAGGTCCCCCATGCTCCGTCTCACCCAGCGCCGGAAACTCACCCTGCAATCGCCCGAGACGCCGGGCGGAACGGCGCACGTGTCGGCCGCGAGTGGCCTCGTGCGCGCCGGGAACTGGCTCCACGTCGTCGCGGACGACTCACTCTTCCTGGCCACCTTCCCTCGGGAGGGCGAGGCCCCGGGGCAGCTCTCGCGCCTCTTCCCAGGCGAGCTGCCGCTGGAGCCCAAGGCCCGCAAGGCACTCAAGCCGGACCTGGAGGCGCTCTGCCTGCTGGGAAGCCTCGACGGCGCGCCGCACGGGGCGCTGCTGGCGGTGCCCTCGGGAAGCACATCGGTGCGGATGAAGGGCGCGCTGGTGCCGCTGGCGGAGGACGGGAGCATCGGCGGCCCGGCGCGCGAGGTGGACTTCACCAGCGTCTACGCGCAGCTCACCCGCGAGCTGGGCCCGCTCAACGTGGAGGGCGCGGCGGTGGCGGGCGTGCGCCTGCGGCTGCTCAACCGCGGCAACGGAGACCAGGGCACGGACGCGGTGGTGGACCTGGACGCGGGCCGGGTGCTGCGCACGCTCGGGGCCGGCGAGCCCCTACAACCCGACGTGGTGCGCACCGTGCGCCGCTGGGAGCTGGGCCGCGCGGGCAACGTGCGCCTGTCCTTCACGGATGCCTCGCCGCTGCCAGACGGCCGCCTCGTCTTCACCGCCGCCGCCGAGGACACCCGGGATGCCTACGCGGATGGCGCGGTGATGGGCTCGGCGGTGGGCGTGCTGGCGCCGGATGGAACGCCGCTGTTCCTCGACGGCGTGGATGCGAAGGTGAAGCTCGAGGGCGTGGACGCGCGGGTGGAGCAGGGCCGCATCCACCTGCTGCTCGTGGCGGACGCGGACGACCCCCACGTGGCCGCGCCCCTGTTCGAGACCGTGCTGGAGGGCGTCCCGGCCTAGCCGCCGGAGCGCCTCAGTCGCCGTGGTCGCGAGCGGCTTCCTCGGCCGAGCCGCCGACGGCCTCCACCGAGGAGCGGTGCCTTGCCACGGGAGCCCGGCTCTTGTGCTCGAAGGCGGACGTGTGGCTGATCTCGGCCGACGTCGCGGCGATGCGGCGGCGGGCCCGGGCGATGGAGTCCTGCACCATGGCGGGCTCCGGGTGGGTCTTGAGGGCCTGGACCCAGGTCTCGATGGCCTTCTCGTTCTCCCCCGCCTCGGCCTTCAGCTTGCCCATCTCGAAGGTGGCGTGCGGAGCGAGCTCCGAGTCCGGGAAGCGGGCGATGAGGTCCGCGTACGTGCGCGAGGCCTCCTGACGGAAGCGCTGCACCTCGGGCGTGCCGGGCTGGGCCTGCGTCGCCTGCATGTGCAGCGCCTGGGCTTGCAGGAAGAGCGAGTCGTCCACGAAGGCGCTGGTGGCGAAGCGCTCGGCCAGCTTGCGCGACTCCAGCACGCACTGCTGGTAGTCCTGCAGCTCGAAGTACAGCTTGGCCACCTGGTAGTGCAGCTCGGCGCCCTGGGGCGGGTTGCGCGCCAGCGCCGCGGTGAGCTGGTCGATGGCGCCACGCAGGTCCCGGAAGTGCACGCGCAGCAGCTCGGCGAGCACCACGCGGGCCTCCAGCGCCTCGGGTGACTCGGGGCACTGGACGATGAGCTCCTTGTAGACGCTCACCGCCTCCTTCACCTTGCGCATCTCCAGCCAGTACACGTCCGCGGCGCCCTTGAGGGCGCGGGCCTTGATGACCTGGGCCTGGGCGGAATCGTCGATGCGCAGGGCGTCCAGCGCCTTGCGGTACTCCACGAGCGCCTCGTCGGGGCGCTTCTCGAAGATGGCATCGCGAGCGCGCTGCATGTGGTCGGTGGCGCTCGGCCGGGAACAGCCGGTGGAGAGCGAGAGGGCCAGGAGCAGCATCAGGCGTCGCACTAGCAGGCCTCCGGGGTGATGCGGACACACTGGGTGTTCTCGCAGCGGATGCATTCCTCGAAGGAGTCGGTGTCGGTGACGCACAGCGACACGCGCGAGGAGCGGGGACAATCCTCGGAGGCGGTGCAGCGCAGGACGTCGCCCTGGACGTCCGTCACGGGCACCACCTGCTTCGAGGCGCACCCCTCGGATGAAGGAGTGTCGCAGCCGAAGAGCCCGGCCGCGGCGGCAAGGACGAGTGCTCCAATCCGGGTTCTCACGGGGCGGGAGTTGTAGCCGGATTCGGCGGCGCCGTCACGGAAGGGCGAGCCCGCCCGCCCGCTCTCCACCCTTGCCACACCGTGCTTCGCCCGTGCTTCGGGAGAATCCCCGGATTCGGCCGGGCGCGGCTAGTTGCTCAACCGGTCCTGCCGGGTCGAGGTGAGCTCCACCGACGCCATGCGCCGGCGCCTCTGCAGGTCGCGCGCCTTGCGCTCCTGTTGCTCCAGGTTCCTCGCGATGCCCATCAGGTGCTCGTCGGCCACGCGGCACTGGATGGCCGACACCCGCTGGTGCCGCTCACCCAATTCCTGCCACAGGTGCATCTTGGCCTGATTGCCCAACAGACGCGTCTCCACCTCGTCGAGCGCCGCGTCCATGCGCTTCTCCTCGGCCAGGTCCTCCGCCAGACGTGCCTGCGCGTCCTCCGGGGGCGCCGCGCATCCGCTCGCCAGCCACAGCGCCACCGCCGTCAGCCCGAGCCACCTGCGCCGCGTCCCACCTGCCATCGCCCACCTCGGAGTCCAGTGCGTTTGCCTGCTCACATCCGCGAGCACCCGTCCGGGTCCTCGCGCGTGGCGCAAACTAGGGAGCACCCCCCCACTGGACAACCTCCCCCCCGCATGACACGGACGTCACCTGCCGGGGCGGCTTCCAGGACCGGACAGATGGCCCGCCTTCCAGGACGCTCAGGGCACCTGCCGGTGACGGAGGATGAACTCGCACACCTCGCGCGCCGCGCCGAAGCCCGCCGGCCGCTGCGCCACATAGTGCACTTGTGAACGCACCTCGTCCGGGGCCTCGGGGGGCGCGGCCGAGAACCCCACCGCCTTGAGCAGCGGCAGGTCCACCAGCTCATCCCCCATGTACCCACATCGGTCCGCCGTCACCTTCAGGAGCTCCAGCAGCTTCTCGAAGTGGGCCACCTTGTCCTGGCTGCCGAAGTGCACGTGCTTGAGGCCCAGCGACTGCATCCGCATCTGCGCCGAGAGGCTGTCGCCGCCGGAGATGGCCGCCACCTCCAGCCCCGCCTCCTGAAGCCGCTTGATGCCCATGCCGTCGCGCACGCTGTACATCTGCGTCCAGCCGGAGTTGGGCACCCAGAAGATGCGCCCGTCGGTGAGCGTGCCGTCGATGTCGAAAATCATCACCGACAGGCGGCTCACCCTCGACTTGAGCGACTCCAGGTCCTGGTTCATCCGCGCACGCCCTACTTGGGAACGGCCTTGAGAACGGCCTTGCCGTCCTTGATGACGACCTTGAACTCCACCGACTTGGCGCCGTGCTGCTTCATCAGCTCCGGCACCTGCTTGCGCAGCGAGGCGGCGATGGAGTCGTAGCTCATCTTCGAGGTGTCCTCCTTGTTGTTGCGCTTGGCGGCGACGTAGGCGTTGTAGACGGACTTCAGCTTGTCGTCGGACAGGTCGCTCGCGCCACTGGCGGCGGGAGGACGCGGCGCGGCGGGGCGCGCGGCGGCGGGTGTCCCCGTCCCCGGACGCGCGGCGGGAGGACGGGCCCCCACGGGCGCCACGGGAGGAATCGCGGGCGCCACCGGCGGCACCAGCGGCGCCACCGACGGCACCAGCGGCGCCACCGAGGGAATCGACGGCAGGGGCGAGCCACGGGCCGGCGTCCCCGCGACGGGTGCCACCGGAGGAATCAGCGGCGCCACCGACGGCACCAGCGGCGCCACCGACGGCACCAGCGGCGCCATGGACGGCGGCTTCACCTCGTCCACGTCGAAGTCGGAATCGGGCAGCTGCGTCGCCCCGGTGCCGCGAGCGGTGGGCTTCTTCTCGACGCGGCGCTTGGCCTTGGCGACGTCCCGCTTGTACGTGCCGTTCTCGATCTCCTGCAGCGTGCGCGTCCAGAGCCGCTCGTAGCTCATGAACTTGCTGTGGATGGCCTGCACGCGGAACTTCGCGCCCGTGTTGCGCACGAAGCTGCTCTTGAGCTTCTCCACACGCTTCTTCAGGTCCTCGTGCACCCGCGTCGGCGGGGTGCGGTCGATTCCCATGAAGTAGTGCTCGTAGGTCACCTTCAGGGCCGCCAGATCGGCCTCGATGGCGTCACACTCCTGGAGGGCCACCTCGCTGCCCGACTTCGTGGGCATCCCGGACTTCGTATCCCCATCGTTCGCGGCCAGCCTGGCGGACGACTTCGTCGAAGCTCCGGGCTTCGCGACCTGGTTCTTCGTGGACGACTTGGGCTCGTACGGCATGGGCAACCCCGAGTGTCCCCAAGACGGGCCCGCTTATCAACCTCAGGCAGGGCTCGGTGTCGGACCGACGCCAGCCGTCTCGCCTGCCCTGCGAATCCGCCGGTACAGCAAAGTCGCACCAAAGGTGAACATGCACAGGGAGATGAACTGGCTGGTGGAGATGTTGTACCAGGCCTCCAGCGGCACCGCGTCCGCCAGCCCCCGGGCGCCCAGGGACTCGAGCAGGCCGTGCAGGGTACCGCGCTCGGTGTCGCCGCGGAACAGCTCCACCGTGGTGCGCAGCACCGCGTAGCTCATCAGCCACAGGGCGAAGATCTGCCCGTGGAAGCGGCGGAAGCGGCGCGCGTACAGCAGCACCACGAAGAGCACCAGCTGGCCGATCGACTCGTAGATTTGCGTGGGGTGTACCGGCAGGGTCGTGCCGTGCTGGGCGACCCATTCGGAGATGCGCACGGCACCGGGAGCCGCCTGGTGGAGGATCTCCCCGGAGGCCTCCACCACGTAGCGCGAGTCCTGCGCCTGCGACTGGAAGGCCAGGCTGGAGGTGCCCGTGAGCCGCCCGAAGATGTCCCGGGCCACCCCGGAACCCGGGAAGTGGGCCGCGAAGCGGGCACCCGCCGCGGTGACGTCACCCCAGCAGCACCCGGCGGAGAAGCACCCCAGGCGCCCCAGACACTGGCCCAGCGACACGGTGGGGATGGCCAGATCCGCCAGCCGCAGGAAGTCCATGCCGTTCTTGCGCGCGAAGTAGAAGGCCGCCAGGCCCGCGCCGATGAGGCCGCCGTAGAAGACGAGCCCGCCGCCCAGCGAGAACACCTGGGACCAGTCGCGCGAGTAGTCCTTCCAGTTGACGAGCACGAAGAGGACGCGGCTGCCGACGAGGCCCCCCACCAGCACGTAGAAGGCCAGGTCCATCAACGCCTCGCGCTTGCGAGGGCCCTCGACGTCCACCCACTGGCCGCCGCCGCGGGCGTCCGGCACCCACATCATCTTGCGCCACTCCTCCTGCGCCAGCCGCGAGGCCACCGACGTGGCCGTCAGGAAGCCAGTGGCCAGCAGGATGCCGTAGGTGTGCAGGGGCAGCCCCTCGCCCTTGCCGCCCGGGATGGCGTCCGCGGGCAGCGCGTACTTCAGGCCGAACCACGCGAGCACCGCCCCGATGGCGCCATAGACGAGAGCGCGCACCAGCCGCTCCTGCCGCGTGGGAGGAGGGGGCTTCTCGCCCTGGGCCTTGGGGGTGCCCTCGGCGCCGCGCCAGCCGTTGTGGGCGATGTACGCCACCACGCCGAGCGCCAGGGCGTACAGGAACAGCTGGGACCAGAGGGAGGTGAAGGTGAAGTGGACGAGGACGGGGAGCATGAACAGGAACCTTGAGCGGGCGCGAGGCCGTGCAGGTTACCTGTTCACGGCGAACTTTTGCAGTAGGGAGTGGCGGCCCGGGGCCGGAGCGCCAGCACGGGGAGCGGCCCGCCGTCAGGAACGGGCCTGGGCGGACTTCTCCTCCGCGGGCTTGTCCTTGCGCACGAAGGCATCCACCAGGAGCAACCCCACGCCCACGACGATGGCCGAATCGGCCACGTTGAAGGACGGCCAGGCCGCCTTGTCGTACCAGTGGGCCTCGAGGAAATCGATGACGAAGGCCCGGGCGATCCGGTCGATGTAGTTGCCAATGGCCCCACCCAACACCAGGGGCAGGCCCCACAGGGCCCAGCGCTCCTGGGGATCCTTCCCACTGAGCTGGCTGAAGTACCAGGAGATGAGCACCACCGCGCCGATGCTCACCACGTGGAAGAGCGGCCCGCGCACGTTGGGCGGCAGGTTGCGGAACAGGCCCCAGGCCGCGCCCGGGTTCTCCGCGTAGCGCAGGCGGAAGAAGGACGGGGAGACCTCGATGTGGCGCTTGGACCGATAGTGCAGTCCATCGAAGCCCTGGGGAGGGGGCTCGCCATACATCGCCGACAGGCGCTCGCCGAGCGTGGGCCTGTCATCGAAGCGGGTGGTGAGCTCGCGGACGACGAGGTACTTCGTCCACTGGTCGAAGACGATGACGCCGAGCGCCACCGTCAGCAGGAGGAGGTATTTGCGGGGCACGGGTGCCGCTTATACCACCTGCCCCCCCGGCGTCACGGATTCCACGGGCCCGCGTGCCCGGAAGGAGTCCAGGAGCAGCAGGCCCACGCCGATGCAGATGGCCGCGTCGGCCACGTTGAAGGTGGGCCAGCGCATGCCAGGCTGGTTGCGCCAGTGCCAGTCGATGAAGTCGATGACGTAGCCGCGCAGCAGCCGGTCCATGAAGTTGCCCAGGGCCCCTCCGGTGACGAGCGCCAGCGCCCAGCGCACCGACTTCTGCTCCGGGGTGAGCCGCACGTACATGAAGAGGATGAAGCCGAGCGCCACCAGGCTCACCACGTGGAAGAAGGGCCGGCGCACGGACTCGGGCAGGGTGGCGAACATGCCCCAGGCGGCACCCGGGTTCTCCACGTAGCGGAAGTGCCAGTAGTCCTCGATGAAGCGGTAGGGCCGCGTGGACCGGCGGTACGCGCCCTCCACCGGCGGGTCGTTGTCCAGGTTCTGCTCGGTGAAGAACCCCTCCAGCCGGGCGAGGCCCGTCCTCCCGTCGAGAGCCTCCGTCAGGTGGGCCACGGCCAGGTATTTGGTCACCTGGTCGGCGGCAAGGGTGGCGAGGCCCACGAGGATCAGGACGCGGAAACGATGCACCATGAGGCCTCCACGTCTACCTTGGTGACTGGGAGTCTGACAACACGGCCCGGAATACGACCGGGCTGCCAAGGGGTTGACTCGCTTACAAGCCCCCAAGTGGGGCATGGTGGGGATGATGGGGACTGTTGAGCCACCTGTGACGCCGAATCCGAACGAGACTCCCACCGCCACCGCCGTGGCGAAGCCCAAGCCCACCCTCATGGAGCGGCTCCAGGACTTCATCACGCGCTACGGCATGCTGGCCATCGTGGTGCACTACTCCATCTTCATCCTGTGCCTGGTGGTCTTCGCGCTGCTCATCCGCGCGGGCTTCAATGTCACCGGAGCCGCTGGAGCCGCGGGGACCTTCGCGGGCGCCTACGCCGCCTGCCAGGTCATCAAGATTCCGCGCTTCGCCGCCACGTTCGCCCTCACGCCGCTCATCGACCGCATCATCCGCCGGCTGCGCAACAAGGGCCCCGCCGAGCCGCCTCGTTCTTGAAGTCATGAGGCAGGTGACGGTCCGTTTCTACGGCTCGCTCAACGACTTCCTGGCCCCCGAGCGCCGCGGCGTCGAGTTCCTTCATGCCCTCGCCGGGCCCTGCTCGGTGAAGGACCTCATCGAGTCGCTCGGCCCGCCCCACCCCGAGGTGGACGTGGTGCTCGTGGACGGCGAGGCCGTGGACTTCTCCCACCGCGTCGAGCCCGGCCAGCGGCTCGCGGTGTACCCCGTGTTCTCCGCCATCGACGTGGCACCGCTCGTGCGCGTGGGGCCCCCTGCCCTCCCCAAGCCCCGCTTCCTGCTCGACGTGGGCCTCGGCCGGCTCGCGGGCCTGCTGCGCATGCTCGGGTTCGACACGCTGTGGCGCAATGACTACGCCGATGACGTGCTCGCCCGTGTGTCCCGGGACGAGCAGCGCATCCTGCTCACACGGGATATTGGCGTGCTCAAGCGCTCCGAGGTGGTTCACGGGTATTTTCCCCGCGAGACGAACCCCTCGCAGCAGCTCGTGGAAGTGGTCCGGCGATTCAGGCTCACCGCGCTCATGCATCCGTTCTCGCGGTGCATCGCGTGCAACGGCGCGCTCTCCGAGGCTTCTCACGCGGAGGTCCAGGGCCGCGTGCCGGAGCGCGTGCATGCCTCGTTCACCCGGTTCCAACAGTGCCCCGAATGCAAGCGCGTGTTCTGGGCTGGTTCACACCACGCTCGCATGCAGGTCATCATCGACAAGCTGCGCGAGCTCGAGCAGCTCCCGTAGGGAGCCGCGGCCGTAGACCCTCACCCTGGCCCTCTCCCAGAGGGAGAGGGGATTGACTCGGGCTCAACCCGGGGCGCGAGGTACCCTCACCCCGTCCCTCTCCCGAAGGGAGAGGGGTTGTTGGGACCTCAGCTCAGCGCTTCCTGGCATTTGGCGCAGACTTCCGCTCCGGACTCGACCTTCTCCGAGTACGTCCAGCAGCGCGGGCATTTCGCTCCCTTCGCCGGCAGCACCTCCGCCTTCACTTCCTCGCCCAGCACCTGCGCCACGTTCAGTGACTGAGCTTTCTCCCCCGCCCCATCCACCAGCTCCACCTGGCTCACGATCAGCAGCCCCGGCAGCTCCGCCTCGTTCGCCTTCAGGAACTCCCTCGCCTTGCCGCTCGCGCTCAGCACCACCCGCGCCTCCAGCGACGCGCCAATCATCTTGTCCCGCCTCGCCGCCTCCAGCAGCCCCTGCACCGCGCTACGCACCGCGAAGAGCTTCTCGTAACGCTCCGCCAGCGCCGCGTCCGTCTTCACCGCCGGCTCCGGGAAGTCCGTCAGGTACACGCTCTCCGCCTTCTTCCCCGGCAGGTACTGCCACGCCTCCTCCGCCGTGAAGCTCATCACCGGCGCCAACACCTGCAGCAGCACCGTCGCCACCTCGTGCAGCACCGTCTGCGCGCTCCGCCTCGCGTGGCCCGTCGTCCTCGTCGTGTACAGCCGGTCCTTCAGGATGTCGAAGTACACCGCCGACAGGTCTCCCGCGCAGAAGTCCACCACCGTCGCGTACACGAGGTGGAACTCGTACGCCTCGTAGGCCCTCTTCACCCGCGCCACCACATCCGCCAGCCGGCCTCTCGCCCACGTGTCCAGCGACAGCAGCTCGCCCGCCGGCACCGCGTCTTTCGCTGGGTCGAAGTCGTACAGGTTGCTCAACGCGTACCGGATGGTGTTGCGGATCTTCCGGTAGCCCTCACTCAGCCCCTTGAGGATCTGGTCCGACAGGCGCACGTCGTTGCGGTAGTCGCTCGAGGCCACCCACAGCCGCAGCACCTCGGCGCCGTACTGCTGGATGATCTTCTCCGGCGCCACCACGTTGCCCCGGCTCTTCGACATCTTCTCGCCCGCGCCGTCCACCACGAAGCCGTGCGTCAGGCACGCCTTGTACGGCGACTCGTCCCTCGTCCCCACCGACACCAGGATGGACGAGTGGAACCAGCCCCGGTGCTGATCACTCCCCTCCAGGAACAGGTCCGCCGGAATCCGCTGCCGCCGCCCCGATACCGCGCTGAACGCGCACGCCGAGTCGAACCACACGTCCAGGATGTCCGTCTCGCGGCGGAACTCCGTCTTGCCGCACTTCGCACACGCGTAGCCCGCGGGGAGGAACTCCTTCACCGGCGTGCGGTACCACACGCCCGCGCCCTCCTTCTCCACCGCCGCCGCCACCTTCTCCATCAGCTCCGGAGAGATGACCGACTCCTCGCACCCCTCGCAGTACGCGATGGGGATGGGCACGCCCCACGTCCGCTGCCGGCTGATGCACCAGTCCGGCCGCGTCTCCAGCATGCCCCGGATGCGGCTGTGTCCCCACGAGGGCACCCACTGCACCCGGTCCACCTCGTCCAGCACCTGCTGCCGGAACGTCTTCTCGCCCTTCAGCGGCTTGTCCAACGGGATGAACCACTGGTACGTCGCGCTGAGGATCACCGGGTTGTGGCACCGCCAGCAGTGCGGATAGCTGTGCTCGACCTTGTCCGACTTGTCGTTGAGCAGCACGCCCTTCTCGGCCAGCGCTTCGATGATGACCGGGTTGGCCTCGAAGACCTTCTTGCCCGCGAGCCAGCTCCCCACGCTCTCGTCGTAGCGGCCGTCCTGGCGCACCGGGTTGTAGATGTCGAGCCCGTACTTCAGGCCCACCTCGTAGTCCTCCTGGCCGTGTCCCGGCGCCGTGTGCACCAGGCCCGTACCGGCCTCCAGCGTCACGTGCTCGCCCAGGAGGATCTTCCCCTCCCGCTCGTAGAAGACGTGCCGGTAGGTACAGCCCTCCAGCTCGTCACCGCGCGCGTACGCGAGGATGCGCTCCGGCTCCACCAGCGCGGCCGCCGACACCTCTTCGCCGGCCACCTTCACGTTCTTCACCGCCAGCTCGTCCGCCTTCACCTCGGCCAGCACCTTGGGCAGCAGGTCCTTCGCCACGCAGATGACCCGCTCGCCCAGCGCGTAGAACACGTACTCGTACTCCGCGTTCATCGCGATGGCCAGGTTGGCCGGCAGCGTCCACGGCGTCGTGGTCCAGATGACGAACGAGACGTTCTTCCCCTTCAGCGCCGGCACCCGCCCGGCCACCTCGGGACCCGCCGGGAAGGCCACGTACACCGACGGGCTCGCGTGGTCCTCGTACTCCACCTCGGCCTCGGCCAGCGCCGTCTGGTCCGTCAGGCAGAAGTACACCGGCTTCTTGCGCCGGTAGAGCATGCCCCGCTTCGCGAACGTGGCCAGCTCGCGGATCTCCTGAGCCTCGTAGGCGAAGTCGAGCGTGCGGTACGGGTGCTCCCAGTCCCCGAGGATGCCCAGGCGCTTGAACTCGGTGCGCTGGATGTCGATGAACTCCACCGCGTACGCGCGGCACTGCTCCAGGAAGGCTTCCCGGTCCAGCGTCCGCTTGTCGATCTTCTTGTCCTTGAGCCGCTTCTCCACCGCCTGCTCGATGGGCAGACCGTGGGTGTCCCAGCCAGGGATGTAGTCGCACCGTCGGCCCGCCAGGTTGCGGTACTTCACGACGATGTCCTTGAGGACCTTGTTGAGCGCGTGGCCCGCGTGGATGTGCCCGTTGGCGTAGGGCGGCCCATCCGTCAGGACGAAGGGCTCGGCCTCCGCGCGCCGCTCGAGAATCTTCCCCCAGATGCCCCGCTCCGCCCACCAGCCGAGCATCCTCGGCTCCAGCTGGGCCAGGTTCCCCTTCATGGGGAAGTCCGTCTTGGGGAGGTTGACCGAATCCTTGTAATCCTTCGGGGGTGCACCGGTGTCGCTCATGGCCACCGGCCGTAACACGGGGCCGGCAGTGCTTCAACCGCGTCACCCTCCGGCCGAGCCCTCCCCTCCCCCGAAGCTGGGGGAGCGACCCCTAATACTTCGACCGGTTGTTCTGCCCCTGCTGCGTCCGGTGCTTGCTCCGCTGCGGCTTCTCCTTGGGGCAGTCCTTGCTGCACGCGTTGACCTTCTCCTCGAAGTGCTCGGAGCAGCGCCGCGAACAGTGCTCGAAGCCGCCCTTGTTGCTCTCGGGGTTCGGGCACTTCGCCACGCACTGCTGCATCGGTGCCATGGCCTTCTCGGTGCAGGCCGCCTCGCACGTCTTCGGCTTGTTCTGGGAGCCCGCCGCGCTCGCCGGCAGCGCCAGCAGCGCTCCGCCCAGCATCAGCAGGCCCCAGGCCCGTCCCACTCGCTTCATCGTCCGCATGTGTATCCCCTCAATCACAGTCCTTCGGAACGGGAGCCGACTCTGGCAGGCCGAAGGTGCCCGGGTCGAGAACGCCCGCCGCGTCGTGGCAGGCGAGCGACGCATCGCGGGAGACGGTCCGGTACAGCACGCACGAGGCGCGCTCGACGAAGGGCGCCTGGCGCCGCCAGTAGTCCCTGCCACGGCGGGCCAGCAGCGCCACGGCGTAGCGGTCCCCACCGGGCACCTGCACCACCCCCACCTCGGTGAGCGTGTTGTACACGGCGTCGTCCGAGCAGCAGCCAGGGGGCAGCCAGCCCGCCTTGTGCATCAGCGTGACGCGCGCGGGCTCCGGCAGCAGCGCCCCCATCCACCCACCACACCCGGTGCGCGGGGTGAGCGTCATCCACTGGCGCAGCGCCTCCGTCTCCGCCCCGCCGAGCAGCTCACCCCGGTCCCACCGCGTGAGCACCTCCACCACGTCCCGGGCGGTGAAGTAGTTGTCCCCGCCCATCTCCCGCGGCGAGTTGGTCGCCTGGCGCGGCTTGCCGTACCTCCACCGGGTGAGCGCGGTGTGTCTCAGCCCCAGCTCGCGGTACCAATCATTGACGGCATCCGGGCCGATCAGGTCGATGACCTCGCCCGAGGCCTCGTTGTCCGAGGCACGGAAGATGGGTCCGGCGTGGGGAGCCACCTTGTCGGTGCCCACGCGCGCGAGCGCCGCCGCCACCCAGAGCACCTTCGCGGCGCTGGCCGAGACGTGGGGCACCTCGTCCGCCACGCCCGCGTACTCGCCCGTGCGGAGGTTGCGCACGGCGATGGCCACCTCCGTCCCGGGCGACAGCAGGGCCGCCTCGGCGGCCAGTTGCGTCACCGCCTCCTGGAGCGTCGCGGGCCGCGCGGGGGCCGCCTTCACGGGCTCGGGCCGGGCCTCGCGCGCCACGCATCCCGGCACGGCGAGCAACCCCAGGGCCACGCACGCGCCGAGCACCCCGCGTGTCATTCGGAGAGGTCCTCCTCATCGCGGGCGAGGTACCCGCCCAGCACGACCACCGAGAGCTGCCCCTTCTCCAGGGGACGGGCCATCACCACCACCCGCTCGTTGCCCTTGCGGTAGGTGCCCGGGCGCTTCTCCTCCCAACCGGCGGCCTTCATGGCGTCGCGGTAGAAGGCGGCGAGCTGCTCGGCCGTGGCGGTGATGACGTACGAGAGCGAGCGCGCGGCCTCGACGTCGCTGGTGACGAGCTGCGTGGCTCCCGGGTACACCGGCGCGAAGGCGTTGTCGGCCGTGGGATTGCGGATCTGCCCCACGTTGGCGGTGCCCAGCAGCACGCGCGTCGTCTTCCCATCCGGGTTGAGCCGCAGGAACACGGTGTACGTGAGGTCCCGGTTCACATCCAGCGCCGTCAGGGACAGGCCCCCGTGGACATGCACCTGGTGCGAGGGCGGAGGAATGTAGAACCCCTGCTGCTTGAACTGCTCGGCGAAGTGGCGGAGGAGGTCCTTCGGCTTCCACGAGGACGTCACCGCGTGCAGCTTCATGGGGATGCCGAGCGCCACCTGCACGCCGTCCACCTCCACCTGCGACACCATTCCCGGCACGTCCCACTCGAAGCGCTTCTTCTTCTCCGGCTCCGCCGCGCCGGCCGGCAGCAGCGCCCCGAGCACGAGCGCCACCACCAGCCCCGCCCTCACAACCCCAACCATCTATTACCCCGGTCCTTGTATTTGGAGTTGCGGCTTCCGCTGCGCACGTTGGTCATCCAGTCATTGGGACCGCTGTCGCCGTCGGTGAATTCCGGGTCCGGCTTGCCGCTCTGGTAGCTCATCCAGAAGGTGCCATCGAACCTGCCGGGCGCCGCGTTGACGATGGCCATGGCCATGGCCTGGCCGGCGCCCATGCCCGAAGCGCCCGTCTGGTTGTACACGTTGCGCACCAGGCCCGAGAAGCCATCGTTGCCCCCGCTGTCGAGCAGGTGGTCCTGGCTCTCCGCGCCCCCGGACAGCCCCCAGTCATCCAGCATGATGGCGAACCGGCCCTGGCTGCAGTCGCCATTCGAGGCCATGCCCATGGAGCAGAAGGTGAACCACCCCAGGTTCGGGTAGTTCTTCACCTTGAAGAAGCCCTCGTTTCCCTGGTCCACGAAGGACTTGGGGAAGTTGATGACGCGCAGCTGCGCGCTCGCGTAGCACCCCATGCCTCCGCTGCCGCCCGGGTAGGCCTGGTAGTTGTTCTGGGACATGTTCGCCACCTGGTCCGACTCACAGGTGACGTTCATGCTCCTGGCCTCGGTGAACACCAGCTTCACCGTCCCATCGCCGTTCTTCTTGGACTCGCGCCCGTCGAAGCTGGTGTAGCGGCCCGTCGCCTCGGAGCCCGCGCTGCTGATGGCCTGCTGGCGAGGCGAGTAGTCATTGGGATGCTCGTGCATCTTCTTCGCCGTGGTGTCCCACAGCGCGTTGGCGGCCGCCTCGTGCACCTTGGGCGCCAGGTAGCCCAGCTCCGCCAGGTGGATGCCCCACACCACGATGGAGACGAAGACGATCAACCCGAGCGCCGTCTCGACGAGTGACTGTCCGCGCGGCGCGCGGCGGGGGAGCGTGCTCATTGCCAGCCTCCGAACTTCGCGTCGTAGAGCGCCTGATAGGTCTGCTTCGCCACGTCCAGCCCGACATTGTCGAGCGTCTTGGCGATGTCGCCCTCGCGGCCCTTGCCCTGCGCGTCGATGTCCGGCGCCACCAGCGTGGCGCGCCAGAAGGGATTCATGAAGTTGGGCGGCTCGGCCCAGTCCCCACCGCGGTGGTAGTAGGCCAACCCCGTGGCCAGGGTGGCCTGCTTGCGGATGTCGTACTTGCCGTTGTCCGTGCTCAGCCCCCGGTTGTCGAAGCGGCTGGTGCGATTGGGGGAGAAGCTGAAGTTGAAGTTCCGGAACCAGGGGGCCGCGTTCTTCAGATCCTTCTTCGGCTGGCCGTAGTCGCGCGTGATGAGCGAGTACAACTTGGGCTGGCCCTGGAGGTCGTCCTTGTTGGACAGCTTGTTCTCGTTGTAGTCGTAGACGATGGGCCAGTTGCCGCCGGCGATGTCGCCGATGAGCGAGTGGGTGGTGTCACTCTGGTTCTGGCACGTGTCGCCACTCCACGTGTGCACGTCGGGGTTGCTGCTGAGGTTGGCCCGCACATTGGCCTCCACCGACCCCGTCCCGAAGACGGGGCAGCTCGCCATCAGACCTGCCCAGCTCACGTTGCCATGGTCGTCCGACTGGGCCGCGCCCGGATTGCCCTCCGCGCCGTGCAGGGGCCCATCGAACTGGTCGGACCGGTACGCGGCACCGTCGCCACTGTAGACCGCGGCGCCCGTGAACCCCGCGAAGACGACGTTGAGCCGGGCGGTGATCATCGCCGCGCCGCCCGCGCGGCCCGTGGTGAAGGCATCGCCGCGGCTGCCCATGTAGATTTCGTACTGGTGGTCGATGCTGTTGCCGCCCTGGGGATTGCTGCTCGGCATCGGATCACACGCGGCGCCGTCGCTGCAGTTCTTGGAGATCTCCCGCATGTTGATCTTGCTGCCCTCCGCGGGTGCCTCCAGGGGCCAGATGGACGCGCCCTGGGCCTTCTCCACGATGGTCCCCGCCAGGCTCTGGTCGCGGATGAGTCCATCCAGGGTCCGGTAGTTGGCCGCGAAGTCATTCTCGTACATCGCCGCCTCGAGGCCATTGAGGCCCCGCACCTGTGCCGAAGCGGCCCGGTCGACCCCGTCCCACACATTCTGGACGCGCTGGATCTCCTGGTTGAGCTTCTGCATCCACTGGGTCATCTTGAGCTGCGCGGGAGGGATGCGCCAGGGCGGCTGGCACAGGGCCAGCTCCGCCTGCATCATCGGGTACACGCTGCTCCTGAGCACATTGAGCGAGCCGCGGTAGGCCGAGGCCCAGCTGATGTAGGCCTGCGTGGCGGTCTGGGCCACCAGCAGGCTCCACTCGGTGCGGTTCATCACCGCGATGACGTTGAAGGTACGGGCGGTGGCCACGGCGTCCGAGTAGGCGGCCGCGTCGGCGATCGTCTGCAGCTCCATCTTCTCGCGCACGCGCATGCCCATGGAGACGGTGAGCAGCACCATCAACGCGAGCAGCATCAGCGTGAGCGAGAACAGCACCAGCGATTGGCCACGGGAGCGACAGGTCTTCATGGCGTCCTCAGTTGGGGGCGGCGCAGTGCTGCTGCGCGAAGTTCTCCGGCTTTGCCGGAGTCATCATCCGCATGGAGTAGCTGGCCGTGATGGGGAAGACGTAGCTGCCCTGGCCCGGCGCGGTCCTGCTCGAATAGGCGTTGCGGATGAGCGCTTCCATCTTCCCCGGCCCGTTCTCCCAGTTGGCGTCCTTGTCCGCCAGGATGAGCGGGTTGGCGCTGTGCAGCTCCGCGATGGCGAAGTGAGCGCGGAACATCCGGGTCAGCACCCAGTCCGCGAACGGAATGCGCAGCGGGTACCAGAACACCATGCGCACCTCGAGCCGCCTCGGGTCGCCGCCCTGATCGAAGGTGTCCTCCTCCGACGCGGTGACGTTGGTGGGGCTCTCGCGCAGCAGCCACACCACCTGACCCGTGAAGGGCGTGCCCGTCGAGCCGCCCGACAACTGGCCGTCGTAGCTGTTGTTGCTGAAGCGCTCGTAGGCCTCCGCGAGCCGCTCCGGGCTGTCCGTGCGCGCGAAGGTGGGCAGCAGCGCGCCGATGGCCGCGTCCATCATCCGCTTGCACTCGCCGTGGCTCACGCTGCCGGCGCGCGTGGCGCGGAACACCGCGTACTGGGTCATGATGCGCGCCTGCAACAGCAGGAAGAGCTGCAGCGTGCCCAGGATCAGGAAGATCACCAGAGGCAGCGTCAACGCCGCTTCCACGGATGCCTGACCGGACTGACGCCCCTGGATCGGGGCCGGGTTCTCCTGGGAACTCATACCTTGTGGTTGTTCCACTCCACCCGGCGCTTTCCCATCCGTCAACTGGACGGCCCCTGCCCGCCTGCCTGCTCGAACGTGTGAAACCTGACGCGCCGCATCAGCGCGGCTTCATACCCTTGGCATCCAGCTGATACTTCTTCACCAGGCGTTCAATCGACTTGCGGTGCAGGCCGCTCTCACGGGCGGCGCGGGAGAGGTTGCCCTCGCAGCGGGTGAGGACGCTGGTGACGTACTCGCGCTCGAAGTTCTCCAGCAGCTGCTCCTTGGCGTCCTTGAAGGTGAGGTGCTCGTTGAAGGGCAGGGGCCCCTCGCGCGCCTGGCCTCGCAACCGGGGTGGCAGGTGCTCGGGCAGCAACTCCTCTCCGTCACTGAAGGCCAGCACGTGGGAGAGCACGTTCACCAGCTCGCGCACGTTGCCCGGCCACGGGTAGGCCATCAGCAGCGCCAGGGCCTCGGGGGAGATGTGCTTGCGGCCATGGCGCGCCACCATCTCCGGCTCGGCCAGGGCCCGCTTGAGGATGAGGGGAATGTCCTCGCGGCGCTGGCACAGCGGCGGCAGCTGGATGTTGATGACGGACAGGCGGAAGAAGAGATCCTCTCGGAAGTTGCCCGCCGCTATCTCCTTCACCAGGTCCCGGTTGGTGGCGGCGATGACGCGGCAGTCCACCTCCATGACGTCGTTGCCGCCCACGCGCCGCACCTCGCGGTTCTCCAGCACGCGCAGCAGCTTGGGCTGCAGGTCCAACCGCAGCTCGCCCAGCTCGTCCAGGAAGATGGTGCCCCCGTGCGCCCGCTCGAAGGCGCCCGGCCGCGCCGTCATCGCCCCCGTGAAGGCCCCCTTCTCGTGGCCGAACAGCTCGCTCTCGATGAGGTTGGGCGGAATGGCGCCGCAGTCCAGCACCACCATCGGCCCCTTCTTCCGGCCGCTCAGCTCATGGATGGCCTGCGCCACCAGCTCCTTCCCCGTCCCCGTCTCTCCATTGATGATGACGGACACGTCCATGGGGGCGATCTTCTTGATGAGAGCGAAGATCTGCCTCATCTGCACGCTCTGTCCCACCATCCCGCACAGCTCGCCGTCACGGTCCGGCTCGACCGTCACCTCCTCGTCGATGGGGGAGAAGGCCAGCGTGGAGGAGCCGGCGCGAATCTGGGAGTTGGCGGACAGGTAGGCGCGCTCGATGCGCCGGCCATCCAGGAAGGTGCCGTTGGTGGAGTTGAGGTCCACCAGCAGCCAGCCCCGCTCGGTGTTGATGATTTCGAAGTGGTGGCGGCTGGCCGTCCGGTCCTCGGCGAGCACCAGGTCATTGGTGGGGTGGGCTCCGCAGCGCAGGCGCTCCTTGTCGGAGACCAGGGACTTGCCCTCGTCCGGGCCGGCCGACACCTGCAGCCGGCACTTGCGCAGCTTGAGCGTGGTGCGCGGCGACTCGAGGACCAGGACCTCGGTCCCGGCGCCGGCTCCGCTGTCCGCCGGAGCGACGATGGAGTCGAGACCGTTCTCGCCCGGGTTGGTCAGGATGTCGTCCGGGTGCGGTTCGTTAGCGCTCATCATTTTACGATGATAGCAAACACTCGTGACGTGACTCGCGTCCGCCCGTGGTAGTCTCACGCCCCTCCACATGCCCACCAAGAAGGTCTCGACCAAGAAGGCGGCCGGCAAGGTCCGCCCGAAGGCCCCGGCGCACGCGGTCGAACCGCCTCCCCCCGCCCTCCCGGTCTCGCCGGCCCCGCGCCGCGCACGAGCGAAGAAGACGGTGGTCATCCTCTCCCGCAAGCGCTCCCTGTACTCCACCCGGCGGCTGGTGGAGGCCGTCAAGCAGCGCGGCCACCGGCCCCTGGTGCTGGACACCCTGCGCTGCACCATGGTGCTCGCCCCGGGCCAGCCGCGGATGCTCTACCGAGGGGTGGAGGTCAAGGGCGTGGACGTGGTGATTCCGCGCATCGGCGCCTCCATCACCGGATATGGCCTGGCGGTGGTGAACCACTTCGAGATGATGGGGGTGCCGGTACTCAATGGCGCCTCGGCCATCTCCCACAGCCGGGACAAGCTGCGTGCCCTCCAGCTGCTGTGCCGCAGTGGGCTGGACGTCCCCCGGACGGTGATGGCGCATGACCGCAGCAACGTCCGCAAGCTCGTGGAGGAGGTAGGCGGGCTGCCCATCATCATCAAGCTGCTGCGCGGCACCCAGGGCGTGGGGGTGATGATCGCCCACACGCTCCAGGAGGTGCAGACCATCCTCAACACCTTCTGGGACCTGGGGCAGGAGGTGGTGCTCCAGGAGTTCGTGGCGGAGAGCAAGGGGCGCGACGTGCGCGCCCTGGTGGTGGGCGACAAGGTGGTGGGCGCCATGCAGCGGCGGGCCAAGAAGGGCGAGTTCCGCTCCAACATCCACCGCGGCGGCGAGGGACACCCCGTGGAGCTCCCCTCCTCCTATGTGGAGGTGGCGGTGCAGGCCGCGCGCCTGCTCGGGTTGGAGATCGCCGGCGTGGACATGCTCGAGGGCCGGGCGGGCCCCCGGCTGATGGAGCTCAACTCCAGTCCGGGCTTCGAGGGCCTGGAGCGGGCGACGAAGCAGGACATCGCCGGGGCGATCCTCGACCACGCGCTCGTCCTCTCCGAGGCGCACGCGGCGGCCAAGCCGTTGCTGGTGGTGTAACTGCGGCTCGTGGAGCAGGCGGGCGGACGAGCTACTTGCTCGGCCCTCGTGGGAATGGGCTCATTTCCAAAATGTCGGAGGGGATTGGCAGTGGGAGTGAGGCCTTCGTAATCTGTGCGCGCTCGCACCCATGAAGCCCCTGCCCAAGCCACTGCAGATCACCGTCTACCAGGATGTGTTGTGCGCCTGGTGCTATCTGGCCGACCTGCGGCTGGAATCCCTCAAACAGGAGTTCGGAGACATCCTCCGCTGGCGCGTCCGTCCGTACCCGCTGCGCCTCCACGACAAGCGCCCCACGGAGAAGGAGCTGCGCGGGCTGACGGAGGAAGTACGCCGGGCCCAACAGGAGCCGGAGCCGGTGGCGAAGCTGCTGACGACGGAGCTGTGGCAGGGCGGAGACGCCCCGCGCACCAGCGTGCCGGCACTGGCGGCGCTGGAGGCGGCGCGGCTGCAGAGCCCGACGGCGAGGGCGTACCTCGCGCGAGCCATGCAGCGGGCGGCGCTGGAGCAGGGCGTGAACGTGACGCGCACGGACGTCATCTTCGAGCTAGCCAGCCGCGTGGGCCTGAACATGGGCCCCTTCTCGGCGGCGTACCACTCGGAGGACACGCGCAAGCTCATCCTCGACGAGCACCAGCTCGCGGCCAGCCGCGGCGTGCGCGGGGTGCCCACGATCGTCATCGGCGGCCGGTGGATGGTGTGCGGCCTGCGCGACGTGTCCGAGTACCGCGAGCACATCCTCACCTGCATCGGCAAGCTGAACGCCCCGCGCCCGGGCTCGTCCGAGCGCATGGTGCACTGAGGGCCGCCGCGCCGCGGCTCCCACACGTCCGGGGACGGCCCTCAGCGGGGCCGTGCCTTGAGCTCCGAGCCCTTGCGCAGCGCGAGATAGAGGCCCCCTAGCAGGAGCTGGCTCAGCGCGAGGGTCGGGATGAGGCCCACGCAGCAGGCCAGCATGCCGGCCAAGCCCAGCAGCGCCCCGACGAGGGCCACGCCGAGTACCGACAGCCGCTCGCCGCGCGCCAGCGCGTAGCAGTTGCGCAGGGCCTCCACGGCGGAGACGTCCTCGTTGAAGGTGAGCTCCTCCTGGATGAGGTAGAGCGGCAGGCCGAAGTAGAGGCCGGGGACGAGCGTGAGGACTCCCACCCCGACGAAGACGCCCAGGGCGGCCGGCACGTCCACGTCCGTCGAGCGGAACACGTCCCCCGTGACGATGCTCTCCACGGAGTAGCCCATCGCCACCAGCCCCACGAACGACAGGACGGAGAAGAGCAGCAGCAGGGGGAGGAACACCGCCACGCCCCCGAGGAGCGTCGCCCCCACGTAGCGCCCCGCCTTGTGGAATTGGGAGAAGAGCCGGGCGACGTCGGCGTTACCTCCGTCGAGGACATCGAACACCACCCTCATCATCCCCATGCCGATCACCCCCTGCGCCATCTGCACGAAGACGGCGAGGACCACGGAGACGACAATGGACAGGAGGGGGGCCCCGTCACCCACGAGCAACTCCAAGGGCTTGCTGACGAGGTTGGCCCCCACGCTCATGGCCATCGCCACCAGCATCGCCACCGACAGCATCAGCCAGTCGCGCTTGAAGGCCGCGAAGCAGTAGTCCCAGAGGGCACTGAAGTTCCAGGTGTCCCGCCGCAGTGGAAAGACCGGGTGCCCGGCGCGTTCGCGGCACCCGGGGCAGAACGTCTGGGCCCCGCGCTCGCCGCACAGGTCGCACATGAAGTTGCCACACCGCTCGCAGGTGCCCGAGGCCCCCAGCACCGGGTGGAGCGCGCAGTACGCCCCCATCCCACCGCTCCCGGAATCCATGACGGCCATCTCTTCCTCCCTCCCGCCTCCTCTTTACCAGGGGGGAACGGCCCCGGAGCAGCCCCCGGAAGAGACGCACACAGCGTGAGGAGGGAATCCCTGGAAACAGGAGGTGAATTTTCCGACAGCCCGCCCGTCTGCTTGGAAGTCATCGCCGTGATGAAATGGGCAGACCGGCCCTCCGCCGGCTCCGGAGAAATTCCATGCGTCGCCTTCTCGTCCTCACAGTACCGGCCGCCCTGATGATGGGAACGGGCTGTGTCGCCCACTACCACCAGCCAGGCCACTACTCGTCGTCAACCACCACGACCTACGAGTACCGCTACTCCGGCGCCCATCCCGATCAGTACGGCGGGTGGTGCACCGAGGACTACTCCCACGTCCACGGCTACGCGCCCTCGGACGTGAACACCTACACCTACTCGAACGACGTGTACGTGTACCGGGGCCCCCGCGTGGTCTGGTACATGGACTACCACCCGGTCGTCGGCGGCAGCGTCTGCTACATGCACGGCCGCCACAGCCACGACTACTTCCCGTACTCGTACTCGGGCACGACGTACCGCTGGGACAACGGGCGCTCGGGGTACGTCTACAACAACTACCGGCCGCCTCCTCCGCCCCCGTCGTGGGGCGGCAACTCGCATGACGCCTCGCCCGTCCGTGGCGGCCACTCGGGGGGTGGCTACTCGTCCCCTCCGCCTCCTCCTCCGCCCTCCTCGGGCGGCTGGGGCAACTCCAACCGGAACCCGCCTCCTCCGCCGGGAACGAGCTACGGCTCACGGCCCCCGACGAGCAGCGACAACTCCGGTGGCTGGGGCCGCCCGCCTCCGCCGCCTCCTCCCTCGGGCAACTCCGGTGGCTGGGGCAACCGCCCTCCTCCCTCGGGCGGGGGGGGAAGCACGCCTCCGCCGCCTCCTCCCTCGGGCAACTCCGGTGGCTGGGGCAACCGCCCTCCTCCCACGAACGGTGATGGACACAACGGCGGTGGCACCCCTCCGCCTCCGCCCCGCCCCGGTAACGGCGGTGGCAATGGCAACGGGGGCGGCCACGGTAACGGCGGTGGCAATGGCAACGGGGGTGGCCACGGTAACGGCGGTGGCCACGGTAACGGCGGTGGTTGGGGTAACAATGGCGGTGGCAACAGCGGTGGCGGGAATCCTCCGCCCAACCCCGGTGGTGGCCATGGCGGCGGCTGGGGTAACGGCAATGGCGGCGGCAACAGCCACGGCGGCGGCAACGGCGGTGGCAATAGCAACGGCAATGGCGGCGGCTGGGGTAACGGCAATGGCGGCGGCAACGGCGGTGGCAACGGCAACGGCGGTGGCAATGGCAACGGCTGGGGCCGCGGAGGTCGCCGCTAGGAGCTGAACTCCAGCAGTCCGTGATTCGAGGGCCGCTCCCTTCCTCTCGCGAGGCGGGGGCGGCCCTTCGCATTTTCCACCTGTGAGCACTCGGAACGTGGGGATTGCGTCACCCAGGGGACGTCACCGGCCCGAGGGTGGATTGCCGCCGCGCGGGAGCGTGAAGACCTTGGCGCGCAGTCATGATGCGTCCGAGTCTCATTCTCTGCTGCGCTCTCCTTGGGCTCGCCCCGGCGGCCTGTGGCCCTGGCAATTCCGCGAATCCGGATCCCGCCGTCGACGGCAGTGACAGCAAGTCGGTGGATCTCGACCACCTGACCATCACCGTCGCCGGTCGCGCCGAGGTCTTCCCCGAGGCCGCTCGCCTGCTCGAGGCCCGGGGTCAATCCGTCCCCACGCTCGACGGCGTCGCCCTCACCATCGAGGAGCCCTTGCGCATCGGGGTGAACGACGCGGACTCCATCTTCGGCCAGGGCTCCATCAGCGCCGAGGGCGGTTTCGCCGTGCCCGACGTGCCCGTGCGCGGCATCAACCTGAGCCTCGCCGCCAGCCTCGAGCACGAGGGCTTCGTGCGCAGCTCCACCATCGTCTTCGACACCGTCTTCACGCGCACACGGCCGCGCACCGACATCATCGAGGCGCGCGCCTGGGCCCTGCCCAACACCTTCCACGACGCCCTCACCCAGGCCGTGGGCGAGACGTGGATCCGCGCGCACTCCGAAGACCGCGCCCGGACGTTGCGCGATGCCGGCTTCATCCTCGGCCGCGTCGTGGATGCCTCGGGAGCCCCCGTCGCCGGCGCTCGCGTCGTGCTCGACCGGGGAGACCTCGCCAACCGCATCTACTACCCCGCCCCGGACTTCCAGAGCTCCACCCAGGACGCCACCAGTTCCACCGGCCTCTTCCTCTACGTGCACTCCGGCGCCGCCGCCGAGACCTTCACCCTCTCCATCCAGGGCACCCGGGACTACCTGCCCCGCCACGCGGGAGCCACTCCCGGCAGGGCGCTCGTCCTCACCCTGTACCCGGGCAGCATCGCGCCGTAGGACAGAGGAGAACCTGGCGAGGGCCCGGCTGGCCGCCAGGCCTTCCTGGCAGAAGCGGACCGGGAACTCAGGAGGGCGCAGCGGATTCCTGCTCCGCGGACAGGTGCGCCTGTTCCTCCAGTGAAGAGTGAAGGGCTCGGACGAAGGCGTCGAAGCTCGAGTCGTTCACACGAATCCGCTCGGGCTCGAGAGCTCGCGCAATCTGCTTCTGCTGCTTGGGCCCCCAGCCTCCTAGCAACTCGCTCAAGAATTCATCGGGCCGGGTCCCTCCACGCGGCACGCCCTCCACGAAGTGCGCTCCAGCGGCGCGCTCGAGAGCCTTCTCATCCGCCAGCACCCAGTTCTCGATGGAGGGCACTACGGGTACCAGGGTCACTCGTTCAACCACGCCCCCCTTGATGAGCGGAGCCCGGATCTCCTCGAGGATGGCGGCGATGCGCCGCCTGTTGGTGGTACGCGTGTCGAAGACGACGATGATTCGTTGGTAGTCCCTGCCCAGCAGCAAGAGCACCAGGGAAAGAATGCCCATCACATGAGGGGAACCGCCCAGCCGCACGGTCGCGAAGCACGGCCGTGCCGCCAACCGGAGCCGTGCCACGCTCTTCCGAGCCAGTGCCTCCACGAGCCACTTTCCCTTGTTCCCCTCGACGATGAAAGCAACCCTCGGAGGGGCTGCTTGAGTGGAAGACCTCCTCGTCATCAGAACCCCCAACCATCCAAGAGCGTCATGTAAGGGACGTGGCATTCACCGTAACCAGCGGCGTGCCGAAGCTTGAGCTCAAGCACCTTTCGGAACGAGTGCGCGGGCGACAATGCGTCGTCGAGATCATCCTCGCTGAAGAGCAACGTGTTGATCTCCTTGCCCCAAGTCAGGGCTTGAATGGCTCCCTTACTGAACTCCGCGCCGATATAGAGGAAGATCCCGAGCGTCCCGACCAGCTTGCCTTCGAGCTTGCCCCGAAACGCGAACACATCCGCCATGGACACCCGCTCCCTCCAGCGGGCCTCCAGTAGGAAGTGCCGCTGCCCATCCGTGAAGGAAATGTCGATCTCCTCCCCAGGCGGCCGGGTGTTGCGCCGCGGGCGCAGTGACTCGGTTTCGAGCAGCTCGTAGACGATGCCCTCCAGACGGCGGCCTCGTTCCTGCGCCCCCATCCTCCCCTTCTTCAACCCCTCGTACTCCCTCCGCAGTAAGACCTTCCTGCGCCCCATTCCTCCGCGCCTCCCCGTCCCTGACAGGCCCCATGCCTCTCCATCGCTGAACCCGTTCAGTATAGCGGAGGCGTCTGACGTTTCAGGTCAGGTAGTCTGGGGGTTGTCGCCAGTCCTGGCAAGACCTTCCCGCGGAGCTCGGCGGAGCTCGGGACACGGGTGTCTTTCCCTGGGAGGGAACTCGAGAGCGCTCATACCCTCACCCCGTCCCTCTCCCAGAGGGAGAGGGGATGTGGGGGAGTCAGGGACTCACGGCCCGGCCCGCATCGGGCGGCTCCTTGGGCACGAACCAGCGCGGCAGCCAGTCCGCTCCCTTCGCGCTCGTCAACTGCGTCTGCCCACTCCCGTCCGCCCTCATCAGGAACAGCTCCACGTCCCCCGTACGGTCCGACGCGTACGCCAGGTACTTCCCATCCGGACTCCACTCCGGCTGGTCGTTCACGCTCTTCCCGTCCGTCAGCGCCACCGGCTCCCCTCCCGCCACCCCCACCACCCAGATGCGCGCCTTCCCCTCCTTCTCCGTCTTCTCCCTCGCCACGAACGCCAGCTTCTGCCCGTCCGGACTCCACACCGGCTCCCGCTCCTCCCCCGTCACCGCGCTCCCGGACACCGCTCTCAGCCCCGTCCCGTCCGGCTTCACCACGAACACCCTCGTGCGCCCCTCCCGGTCACTCAGGAAGGAGATCCACTTGCCGTCCGGGCTCCACTTCGGCGCCATGTCCTCCTTGTAGAACGCCGTCAGCCGGCGCACGTCCGTGCCGTCCGCCTTCATCACGTAGATCTCCGGGTCTCCCTCCCGGCTGGACACGAACGCCACCTGCGTCCCGTCCGGTGACACGCTCGGCTCGAAGTTCCCCTCGCGCGCCGTCGCCAGCCGCTTCACCTCCGCGCCCGCTCGCGGCTCCTGCCGCACCACGTCGCTGAAGCCCTCCGCGTCCGACTCCGCCACGAACCAGCGGCCATCCGGCGCCCAGCTCGGGTTGCGCGCCCGGCCCCGGGGCTCCGTCAACATCACCGGCTCGCCTCCCCCCAACGGCACCAACCGCAACTGCTCCACGTGCAGCCCCCCCACCTGCGCCGCCGCCACCACCATCACCGCCGCTCCGTCCGGAGACGGCGCGATGGGGTACTCGTCCTCGGGACCTCGCGTCAGCTGGGACTCCTCCCCCGTGGGGCGCACCAGCCACACATCCTTCTGCGGTGCCCGCTCGGAGACGAAGGCGATCACTCCCGGCATCGCCTTGCGCTCCTCCGCCGACAGCGGCCCCGAGCCGGAGCCGCACATGCCCGCCTTGCATCCCACTCCGAGCAGGGCGAGCACGGCCAACCGCCGCGCTCCACCCCGCCACCCCTGCTGCTTCGCGAAGTCCCGAGTCATCACGTCACGTCATTACCGCACACGGATGGCGTCCGCGATGACCTGATAGCCAGACGTGGTCCAGCGGCTCAACTGCACCTTGTTCCAGCCGGCCGGGAAGCTCCACGTCCCCAGCGCGTTCCACGCGCCGCCACCGGTCTGCTGGTTCTTGTTCACCGTGGCCAGCTTGGTGCCGTTCGCGTCCCAGATGATGAAGGGCGCGGTCGTCGAGCGGTCCGTGGCCGAGGTCCACCAGGCCTCGATCGTCTTCGTGCCCGCCGCCGGCAGGTAGAACCAGAACGTCGCCGGGTCGGACACCGCCGCCGTCGGGGCCGCGAAGTAACCCGAGCCGTAGTAGCCCGCCACGTTCGTCGAGGACACCCAGTTGGCCGACACCTCGATGTAGCCCTTGGAGGAGTCGTTGTTGGCGTTGTTGCTGTCGACGACGATGCCCGTGGAGGCGCCGCAGTAGCTCTGCACCTTGCTGATGTACGTGGACCACGGCCAGTTGGGACCCGGATCCGTGCGGCTGGCCGGCTGCAGCCGTCCGTGCGCCACGATGTGGTAGCTGTCACGCACGATGGCCTGCCCCTGCGTGATGTCGCACGTCAGCCTCGCCGAGGCGTCGATCTGCCCGGCCGGGAAGGACGTCTGGCTGGCGAAGCCACCGTGCTCGATGCCCACCGAGAAGTGGTTCACCGACACGCCCTGCAGGCCGCACATCACGCCGCCGTTGAGGTTGCAGTCGTAGGTGGCACCCACGTGCCAGCCACGGTCCGACTCGCGCACCAGCTGGGAGATCTCCGAGCCGCTCTCGTTCACCACGTAGTGCGCGCTCACGCCGGAGGCGGAGTTGGTCAGCCAGCTCCAGCAGCTCGAGTAGCTGCCCTCACAGGTGTGGATGACCACGATCTGCACGTCGCCCTGGGTGCCCGTGGGACGCGCGTTGTAGTTGGGCGAGGGGCGCCAGATGGAGGCGGCGTAGTCCGGACCGGTGGCCAGCGCGTGCACGCGGGGCGAGTCGAACTGCGCGCGCACCTGCGTGGGCATGAGCGAGACGGCCAGGTCGCCCGCGGGCGTCTGGGCCACCGCGCCCAGGCGCATCACGTTGTACACCTCATTGTGGATGTACTCGGCCTGAGCGTCGGCGCTGGTGATGCCGCTGAGCTTCGCCACGGCCGGGGCCCAGGCGCCCACCTCCGAGCGGTCCAGCTTCAGCTCGTCCGCGGTGGCCGACAGCAGCGCCGCGTAGGCGCGGATGTTGGCCTCGGGCTGGGTGCGCACGGCCTCCTCGGACACACCGGCCAGGCGCGCACCCTCGGCGACGTTCGCGCCGCGCAGGCCCATCAGGCCGTAGGCGGCGGGCATGCCCTCGAACTCCTGCTCGCCCTTCACCATCTCCCACCGGGTCTCGGTGTAGGAGACGGCCTTGAGCAGGTCGGCGGGAACGCGGAAGTCGGCGGCCGCCTGGGCGAAGAAGCCGTCCAACTGGTACGGGGTGCGCTCGGCCTCGCGCTGCGCGGGCGTGCGCGAGTCCTCGACGGGGGCAGGTGCGGAGGGGGTGGGCTCCTGCGGACCACAGGCAGCCAGGGAGAACGCGGCGGCGGCTGCCACCAGCGGCTTACGGAACGGGTGCATGGAAGCACTCCTTGGGGGGAAGGGATGAAGCGACGGCTCCGCCCCCTCCTGGGGGGGCTGGTCCGATAAGATGCCCTTTCCCGTTCCCCAAGGGAAGCCTGTTTTTCTTGAAACCCTATTCTTCAAGAGTTTTGTCTTGAAACGATCGGCCGGGTGGCCGGGGAGTGGCCTGGGGGACGATGCGAGGGGCGACGGGGGATGCGGGCTGGGTTAGGAGAGGGGCATGCGTCTCTTCGCCATCGGGGACACCCATCTGCCCTCCACGCGCAACAAGGACATGCACCGCTTCGGGTGGACGGATCATCCGTTGCCACTCCAGCGCGCCTGGGACGAGAAGGTGCGGCCCGAGGACGTGGTGTTGGTGGTGGGGGACATCTCGTGGGCGACGCGGCCCACCGAGGTGATGGACGACCTGAAGTGGCTGGACGAGCGGCCGGGGCGCAAGGTGCTGGTGCGTGGCAACCACGACTACTGGTGGGGCGACTCGGCGTCGAAGCTGCGCAAGCTGCTGGAGCCGTACAAGACGCTGGAGGGCTTCCTGCACAACAGCGCGGTGGTCATCGGACGGTGGGTGATCGCCGGTACGCGGCTGTGGACGGCACCCGAGGCCCCGCCGATGCCGGGCGGGGAGATGGGCGACGAGCACGGAGACGCGGGGTACGTGGAGCGCGAGACACGGCGGCTCGCGGCGTCCATCGCGGACGCGGAGAAGAAGGAGAAGGAGAGCGCCGAGCCGCTGACGCGCGTGGTGGCGGTGCACTTCCCACCCATGTACGCGAACGAGAAGCCGACGGCGTTCCTCGGGCCCATCGAGGCGTTCAAGCCGAAGGTCTGCGTGTACGGCCACCTGCACGCGGGAGGAATCCCCGCGGGCTTCACCGGAGAGCGCGCCGGAATTCGCTACGTGCTGGCCTCGTGTGACGCGGCGGGCTTCTCCCCGGTGCTGCTGGACGAGTAACGCCAGTCGCTCCCCTGCTGTCCGAGAGTGCCTTCGACCCGGGTACAGCTTTGCCCCGCGAGCGCGGCGATGCGCCTGAGCGGGGCCGTGCGGATTGTCCTGGAGTACAGCCCGTCCCTCCCGTGCCTGCATGAGCGGCGATGCCCATGCTCGTAGGGTGTGTTCTCTCCCTACGTGAGGCGCGATGGCCTGGCTCGTCATTCTTCTACTCATTGGCGTCAATGCGCTCTACGTCGTCGCGGAGTTCGCCGCGGTCGCCTTGCGCGCGACACAACTTCAGCCGCTCGCCCAACGGGGCGATCGCCGCGCCGCGGGTCTTCTCGCGGTACTCCAGGATGGCGCCGAGCTCGACCGCTACGTGGCCGCCTGCCAGATTGGCATCACGCTCTCGAGCCTCGTCGTCGGCGCCTATGGACAGGCCACCGTCGCGTTGCAGCTCGCGCCCCTCTTCCAGCGCCTCGGAGGGCTGCAACCCGTGGCGGCGCACTCGGCGGCGGCGATCGTCGTCCTCGTGCTGCTCACCGTCCTGCAGGTGCTCTTCGGTGAGCTCGTCCCGAAAGCGCTCGCGCTACAGTTCACCGTGAAGGCGGGGCTGCTGACGTACCCGCCCATGCGCCTGTCCCTCAAGCTGTACGCGGGCTTCCTCAAGGTGCTCAACGGCAGCGGGCTCCTGCTGCTGCGCCTCTTCGGGGTGAAGCCCGGCGGGCACCGCCACATCCACTCGCCCGAGGAGTTGGATCTGCTCATCGCGGAGAGCCACCAGGCGGGCGTGCTCGCCCCCGAGGAGCAGCGCCGGCTCCACAGCGCCCTCACGCTGGGCGAGCGCACCGCGGCGGACCTCATGGTGCCGCGCAAGCGCATCGCCGCGCTCGACATCACCACCTCACCGGACGAGCTGCTGCGCCGGGCCATCGCGAGCCCCTACACCCGCATGCCCGTGTACCAGGGCTCGCTCGAGAAGATGCTGGGCATCGTCCACACCAAGGACATCGCGAGCCACTTCGCCCGCCATGGCACCCTGCCGCCGCTGCGCGACGTGCTGCGTCCGCTGCCCACGGTGCGCCGGGGGGTGAAGGCGGACCAGCTGCTCACCCTGCTGCGCGAGCGGCGTGCCACCCAGGCCCTGGTGGTGAACCGCAACGGAAGGGTGGAAGGACTCGTGAGCCTCGAGGACGTGCTCGAGGCGCTGCTCGGCCGGATGGGCGATGAGCTCAAGCCCGCGATGGAGCCCGCTCATGCATGACCTCGTCGCGCCGTTCGTCATCGCGCTGCTCATCCTCGTCAACGCGTTCTTCGTCGCCGCCGAGTTCTCCCTGCTCGGCGCGCCGCGCACCGCCATCGACCGCCGCGCGGAGAAGGGCAGCAAGCGCGCCCTGCGCGTGCGCGAGCTGCTGCGCGACCCCAGGCAACAGGACCGCTACATCGCCACCGCCCAGGTGGGCATCACGTTCGCGAGCCTCGGGCTCGGCATGTACGGCGAGCACGTGGTGGCCGAGTGGCTGGCGTCCCTCCTGGAGTCGCTCGGAGGCTCGCGGTGGGCCGCCGCCCACACGCTGGCGAGCATCCTCTCCGTCACCCTGCTGACGTACCTGCACATCGTGCTCGGCGAGATGATTCCCAAGACGCTCGCGCTGCACCGCGCGGAGCACTCCGCGCTGTGGATCAGCACGCCCATCCGGTGGGTGAGCACGGTCCTGTTCCCCGTGGTCGTCCTGCTGAACTCCATGGGCAACGGGGTGCTGCGCCTCATGGGCGTGCGCCGTACCGGCGGCTCCACGAGCCACTCGCCGGAGGAGCTGCGCTTCGTCGTCGAGGAGAGCCAGCACGCGGGGCACCTGCGCCAGGAGTCGGGCCAGGTCATGAAGGAGCTCCTGCGCTTCGGAGAGCGGACCGCTGGAGAAGCCGCCACGCCCCGCGTCCGCCTGCTGGGAATTCCGCTGGGTGCCTCGCCGGAGGTGGTGCGCGGCGTGCTGCGGCAGTCCAACCACACGCGCTACCCCGTGTATGCGAAGGACCTCGACCACATCGTGGGCATGGTGCACATCAAGGACCTGCTGCGCGTCCTGTCCTCGGGAGACCCGCTGACGTACGCGCGCGTGCGGCCGGTGCCCTTCGTGCCGCGCACGGTCCGGCTCGACGACGTGCTGTCCGTGATGCGCCGCGAGAAGACCCAGATGGTCGTGGTGATGGATGAGCTCGGAGGTACCGCGGGCCTGCTCACCATCGAGGACCTCTTCGAGGAGGTGGTGGGCGACATCGACGAGGGAGTCCCCACCGCGCCCGTCCTCCAGTCGGATGGAGATGGCCACCTCATCGCCGAGGGCATCCGCCGGCTCGACGAGGTGGGCAAGCAGCTGGGGCTCGATCTCACTCACGACGAGGTGGACACCGTGAGCGGGCTCGTGCTCGCCCTGCTGGGCCGGCCTCCGCACGTGGGCGACGTGGTCGACTACGGCGAGGTCCGCCTCGAGGTGACGAACGTGGAGGGCCGCGGGGTGAAGGAGTGCCGCATCCAGCGCCTCGCGCCACCGGACCACGCGGCGCCCGAGGAGAGCGCCGCGCAACCCCACTGATGGCGGACCTCACTCCGCCACGGAGATGTGCTTCCAGTCGAACGCACCGCCCACCGGACGGCACGAGCGCCACTTCTCACCACTGTCGACCACGGGAGCACCGTTGCGAACCACGGGCACCCCCACCGGACACATGCCGCGGGTGACATTGCCGGACGTGTCGCGCACCTCGAAGTGGAGCGAGTACGCGCGGCCATTCCCGTCGGCCAGCCGGTCCGCGCGGACCTTCACCGTGGTGGCGTCCACGAAGACGACATCCGGCTCGCCCTCGCCCTGGGCCTCGTCGGAGGAGACGCAGGAGATGGTGGCGGTGGCCCCCGTCTGGGTGAGCCCACCGCTGCACTGGTCATGCACCACGATGCAGTCCTCGAGGCGGATGGTGCGGTAGAGCTGGTCCGCGGGCCACAGGGGCGCGGGCGGCGTCACGGTGACCACGGGGGGCGTCTGGTCGACCACCTGGACGGTGGTGGTGCACGAGGCCTCGTTGCCCGCGCTGTCCCGCGCCGTGTAACGCACGGTATTGGCGCCGAGCGCGTACCAGTCCGGCATGGGGCCGGAGACCTGGGACCCGGTGCAGACATCGAAGGCGGTGGCCACGCCCGGCACGACATAGGCGGAGTTGCGGCCGGTGCACTCGGCGACGATGGGCTCGGGGCACAGGAGCATGGGCGCCGTCGTGTCCACCACCGTCACGGTGGGAGCGCAGGTCGCCGTGTTGCCGGAGGCATCCATCGCGGAGTAGCCGAGCGTGTGCGCGCCGAGCGGCAGGGTGACGGCCTCGGGCTGGGTGACGCTCGCGGAGCCGCAGTTGTCGGTGGCGGTGGCCTGGGGCGGCGTCACGAGTGCCTGGCCCTGGCCGGAGCACTCCACGCGGAAGTCTCCCGGGCAGGCGAGCGCCGGGGCCTCGCAGTCGCGCACCGTCACCTTGGACCAGCAGGAGTCCTGCGCCTTACCATCCGAAGCGGTCATGCAGACGCCGTGCACGCCCGGGGCATACGGGCCCATCGGGTGTGCGTCCCACGACACGGAGTCCCCATCCGGGTCCACGGCGGTGGCCATGTCCGTCACGGTGGCGATGCACACGCCCGGGTCGGTGCACACGGAGACGTCGTGGCAGGTGGCCTCGGGCGCGCGGTTCTCCTTCTGGCACGTCGCACCGCAACCATCCCCACCCGTCTGGTTGCCGTCATCGCACGCCTCGCCCGGGTCGACACGGCCGTTGCCGCACACCTGGCAGTCCGTGTCCTGTCCGTCCACCGCGCCGTCCCCGTCATTGTCGAGCCCATCGGCGCAGTCCTCCGCGCTGAGGATGACGGCGGTGCCACCGAGCATCACCGGCTTGCCAGCATGCGGGTTGTACGCCTCGTTGTTGTAGGCGAGCACGTGCAGGCCCGAGTAGCCGCTCGGCCCGGTGAAGACGTTGTGGAAGGACTTGTGGCTGAGCTCGAAGGCGCTGATGGTGGGCGCGAACTCGTGAAGCTCCGCGGTGGGCTCGGCCACATCGAAGGGGATGTCCTCCATCTGCAGCGGCATGGGGAGGAAACCCCACCCTCCGGAGACCTCGGCCTGGGTGAGCGCGATGAGCGAGCCGCCCCGCACGTTGACGAAGTGGGCGATGTCCGGCTGGCGCGCGTTGAGCGCGAGAATCTGCTGCGCGGTGAGGCCGCCCAGGGTGTGCCGCTCCGCCGACGGCAGGTAGAGGAAGGCGAAGCGGTTGAAGTCCACCTTGGCGATGTCCTCGACCGAGCGCACATGGGTGACACGCGCTCCCGGGCCGCCATGACCGGTGTTGTTCCAGCTGTTGAAGGCGGCGAGGGCCTGTCCCCCATTGACGCCGATGGCGAGGATGCCGGTGCCGCCCGACTTGGAGCGGGAGAGCGCGGAGCGGAAGAGCGAGGGGTAGAGGCCTCCGCAGCGGCTCTCCTCGCAGTGCCACAGGTCGTCGGCGTCATCACCCGTCACGATGACGAAGCCCCCCCGGGGAGGACCGGAGGGAGGCGCAGGAGGCGCCGCCGGAAGGTCCTCCGCGGACGGGGTCGCCGTCTCCAGCACGGGCGCCATGCCGTGCGACCCATCGGACTCCTCGTAGTAACCACCACAGCCGGACCCGAAACCAACGAGCAGCAGGACGGACAACGGCACGCCAAGTCCTGTGAGGACGCCCGGCGAGCGAGCGGGCGGACACGTATCGAGCATGGAAGTTCCCCAGCGCGGGAAAGGGGGTACCCGCGCGTGGGGACATCAGTAGTGATGCGACTCCATGCGCGAGGAGCGTGCCGCGCGTGCAATGTCCAGCGGGCCAGCGCCCTGCGTCCGCTCTCCGACGAAACCGGGGGAGGACCCGTCCACCACCGACGTTCATCCCTCCCCAAGGAGCTGTAGCACCGTCACCCGCGAGCGTTTCTCACCCTGAGGCAATCCGAGACGGGGGTGAGGACAGGGAGCCAGGCTCGCCATCCCAGCATCGGATTTTTCTTGATTTGCTTGTTTTGCATGGTAGGAATGCTTCGACCCAGGCACAGGAGGGCCGCCATGCGTCCGGAATCCATCGTTCCCCCGCGGGAGGCGATGGGTTGTCCAACCTACTGGATTCTCTCGGCTCTTCGTTTCTGCTCACATGCACCGCAGGGCAGGTGGGTGACCGCATGGTGGCTGCTGGAGCGAGAGAGGCGAGCGCGCGGGAGTCCGGGACACCGGATGCCCAGCGGCTGGCGCTGCTCGTGGACGCGTCCCAGCGGCTCGCCGACGCCGGCCTGGAACCGACCGCGGTGCTGGAGCGCCTGTGTGCGCTGATGGTCCCCCGGCTGAGCCAGGCCTGTTCGGTGCGGCTGCTGTCCAAGGACGGCAGATGGCTGCACTCGGTGGCCTCGGCGCACACGGCCCCGGAGGTGCGCGCCCTCATGGAGCACCTCGCCTCCATCCCGCAGCCCGCGGACCGGGGCGTCCACGCCGAGGTGCTGGTCACCGGCCACGCCATTCATTACTCCCCGGTGCAGTTGGCCGAGCTGCAGAACCAGCTACGGGCCGAGCACCCGCAGCACGTTCCGGCCGGGAGTCAGCTCGCGTCCTCGACCCCCGCCCACCTGCTGGTGCTGCCGCTGCGCGCGCGCCAGCGCATGATGGGCACCCTCGCCATCTATCGGGGACCGGAAGCACCGCCCTTCGAGCTCGCCGAGCAGCTGCTGATGCAGGAGCTGGCGGACCGCGCGGGGTTGGCGCTGGACCTGGCGCGCGCCCACGAGGCCGAGCGCCGGGCCCGGCACGCGGCGGAGGTGGCCGCCGAGCGGCTCGCCCGCCTGCAGCGCGTCACCGTCGCCCTCAGCGAGGCCATCACCTCCGCGGACGTGGCCCGCGTCGTCGTCGAGGAGATGATCGCCGCCATTGGCGCGGACCGGGCCGTGATGGCCACCCGGCTGGAGGAGGACCCCGAGCAGCTGGAGGTGGTGAGCCAGCGGGGAGTCTCGCTCTCGACCCTGGCGAGAAGTCCCCGCATCCCTCTCAGCGCGCCGCTGCCCGTGGTGATGGCGTACTGCACGGGCGAGCCGGTGTGGCTCGAGTCGCGCGAGGCCCTCACCCAGTCCTTCCCGAGCTCCCTCATCGCGGAGCCGGACATGACCCGGGCCGTGGTCGCCCTGCCGCTGCGGCTCCGGGGGCGGGCGCTGGGGGTCATCGGCTTCGGCTTCGACACGCACAGGACCTTCAACCCGGACGAGCGGGGACTGCTGCTGGACCTGGCCCGGCAGAGCGCCCAGGCCCTGGAGCGCGCCTGGCTCTACGAGTCCGCGCAGCAGGCCCGCACCCGCGCCGAGCGCGTCGCGGCGCGCACCGCCCGCCTGCAGACGCTCAACTCGGCCCTCTCCCAGGTACTCACCGCCCCGCGCGTGGCGGAGGTCGTCTTCGACCAGGGCGTGGCGGCCATCGGCGCCCAGCTGGCGTGCCTCTGGCTCGCGGACGAGTCCGGCAAACACGCCCGGTTGCTGCGCAGCGTGGGGCTGCCGCTGGATGTGGCCCATTCGGCGAACCAGGCACCGCTGGAACAGGGCAGCCTCCTGGAGGACATCATCCGGCGGGGGGAGCCGGCGTGGCTCGAGTCGCGCGAGGAGCTCGCCCGGCGCCATCCCCTGACGGAGCAGCGGCTGCGCGCGACGACGATGGCCGAGACCCCCATCGCCCTGGCATGCCTGCCACTGATGGTGGACGGGCGCAGCCTGGGAGGGATCGCCTTCGGCTTCCGGGGGGTGCACCACTTCGACGACGACGAGCGCGTCTTCCTCTCGCTGCTGGCCCACCACGCCGCCCAGGCCCTCGAGCGCGCCCGGCTCTTCGAGCAGGAGCGACAGGCCCGCGAGGCGCTGCGCGACGCCCACCACACGCTGCGGGCCATCATCGAGTCCTCGCCCATGGCCATCGTCCTGCTGGCGCTGGATGGCACGGTGCGGCTGTGGAACCCCGCCGCGGAGAGCATCTTCGGCTGGAAGGCCGAGGAGGTGCTCGGCCGCCGCTCCCCCATCGTCCCCGAGGACAAGCAGGCGGAGCTGAACGAGCACCTCGCGTGCGTCGCCCGCGGCGAGTCCATCCTCGGCCGGGAGCTGCGCCGCCAGCGGCGCGACGGCTCCCTGCTCGACGTGGCCATGTGGAGCACCTCGGTGCAGGTGGCGGGCGACCAGCGGCTGTGCCTGGCGGTGCTGGCGGACATCACCGAGCGCAAGCGCGCCGAGGAGGCCCTGCGCTTCCTCGCGGAGGCCAGCACCCTGCTGGCCAGCTCGCTGGACCATGAGGTGACGCTGGAGCGGATCGCCCACCTGGCCGTCCCCACCTACGCCGACGGCTGCCACGTGTACCTGCTCGGCGAAGAAGGCACGGTGAGGTGCGTGGCCACCGCCTGCGAGGGAGGCCATCGGGAGCCGCCGCGCGTGCTGGGGCCGCTGGCGCCTGGTGGCTCCGCCGTCTCACGCGTCATCCTCTCGGGACAACCCGAGCTGTGCACGGACCGCTCGGCCCGCCCTCCTCCGCCCCTCGAGGGGCCCCTGCTCCCGTGCGAGCTGACCACGCACTCCTACCTGTGCGTGCCCCTGCTGGTGCGAGGCCAGACGCTGGGCGCGCTCTCCTTCGTGTCCTCCCACCACGACTACGACGCACAGGATTTGTCGATGGCGCAGGAGCTCGCCCGGCGCGCGGCCCTGGCCCTCGACAACGCGCGCCTCTACCGCGACGCACGCGAGGCCATCCGGATACGTGAGGAGTTCCTCTCCATCGCCAGCCACGAGCTGCGCACACCCATCACCTCCCTCCAGCTTCAGGTGCAGGGCCTGTTGGGGGCGCTCACCCGCGGCCCCGACGGCCTCCCCCCGGAGCGGCTGCGCCGGGCCCTGGAGGTGATGGACCGGCAGGTGAAGCGACAGATGCACCTCGTCAACGACCTGCTGGACGTGTCCCGGCTGGACGAGGGCCGGCTCGTGCTGCGGCCGGAGTCGCTGGACCTGGCCACCCTGACGCGCGAGGTGGCGGAGCGCTTCGAGCAGGAGCTGGCGCGCACCGGCTCGCGCCTGACGCTGAGTGCCCCGGAGCCCATCTCCGGCCAGTGGGACCGGCTGCGGCTGGAGCAGGTGGTGACGAACCTCATCTCCAACGCGGTGAAGTACGGGCAGGGCAACCCCATCGAGCTCACCGTGGATGGAGAGGGTGGGGAGGCCCGCCTGGTCGTGCGGGACTCGGGTATCGGCATCGCCCCCGAGCACCTGGAGCGCGTCTTCGGCCGCTTCGAGCGCGCGGTGTCCGAGCGCCACTACGGCGGCTTCGGCCTGGGGCTGTGGATCTCCCGGCAGATCATCGAGGCCATGGGCGGCCACATCTCCGTGAGCAGCCAGCTCGGCCAGGGCTCCACCTTCCGCGTGCTACTGCCCCGCGGGGGGGGATGAGCCGGCGAACGGGTGCCGGTCATCCCCGCCTGGGGCCGCTACCTGCTGGAGCCGCTGGCCGCGGTGGAGGGCGAGCCCAGGTGCTTCTCCAGGAAGAGGAAAGTCGCCATGGTGATGGTGTCCCGGTTGGCCTTCTTGCCGAAGCCGTGGCCCTCGTCGAGCGCGAGCATGTACCAGACGTCCGCGCCCCGGTTGCGCACGGCCTTGACGATCTGCTCCGCCTCGGACTGGGGGACGCGCGGATCATTGGCGCCCTGTTGCACGAAGAGGGCGGCCTTGATGCGCTCCACCGCGTTGAGGGGTGAGATGCGCTCCTGCACCTTGCGCACCTCGGCATCGCGCTCGTCGCCGTACTCGGCGCGGCGCAGGTCCCTGCGGTAGGCCTGGGTGTTCTGCAGGAAGGTGGCGAGCGAGGAGATGCCCACCACGTCCACCGCGGCCCGGATGCGCTCGGGGAAGAAGGCCACCGAGGCCAGCACCATGTAGCCGCCGTAGGAGCCGCCGTAGACGCCCACGCGCGAGGCATCCAGCTCCGGGCGCGAGGCGATGTAGTCCAGCGTGGCGCCGATGTCCGCGAGGCTCTGCTCGCGCTTCACCCCGTCATCCATGGCGCGGTACGACTTGCCGTAGCCATCCGAGCCGCGCACGTTGGGCACCAGCACCGCCATGCCCAGCTCCACCGCGGCGTACTGCATGAAGGTGCTGAGGTTGGGACGGCTCTGCCCCTCGGGGCCGCCGTGCCAGATGACGACCACGGGCACCTTCCCCTTGGCCCCACGCGGCATGTAGAGGAACGCGGGGACCTTCACGCCGTCGGTGGACGGGTAGCGCACCAGCTCGGGCTCCACGAAGGTGTCCGTGTCCAGGCCGCCCACCTCCGAGCGCGTCCAGCGGGTGCTCTTCTTCGTGCGCACGTCGAGCAGGTAGACATCCGAGGGCGACTTCGAGGTGGTCAACGCGTAGGCGAGCACGTCCGAGCGCCCGCGCGGGAAGCCCAGCCCGCCCATCACGCCCTGGGGAATCTCCACCGGCGAGAGCGCGCCGCTCTTCGTGTCCAGGAGGTACAGCCGGCTGTACCCGTCCTCGTTCGTCTTCACCGCGAGCTTCTTCCCGTCCGGCGAGAGCGCGATGGCCTCCACGTTCCAGCGGATGGACTTCGTGAGGGAGGGGGGCGCGCTGGTGGGGGGCGCCTTGTCCACGTCCAGCTTGTAGAGCTCGGCGAAGTCGCTGTAGCGGTCGGTGATGAGGTAGACGCTCCTGCCGTCCGGCGTGAGGGCGGCACCGTCGATGCTGCCCTTGCCCTCCTTCGGCGTGACCTGGCGGCGCTCGCCCGTCTTCACGTCCACCACGTGCAGGTCGCTGTCGTCCGCCGCGCGGAACTGGGTGACGAGCAGCTTCGAGCCATCGCGCGAGAAGCCGGCCGGGTACCAGGTGCCCTCGGCCTCGGTGAGGCGGCGGGCCTGCTTGGGGTTGTCCGTGGGCGCCACGTAGACGTCGGTGTCCTTGCCGTTGCGGCCGGTGCTCCCGTAGGCGAGCCACCTGCCATCATCGGAGATGTCGAGCTGCTCGTGGCGGCTCTTGCCATCGGTGAGCAGCTCGGAGCGGCCGTTGCGCCGGTCCAGGCGGAACACCTGGAAGAACTCGCCGCCGCCCACGTCCTGCAGGAAGAAGATGACGCGCGGGTCGGTGGGGAGGAACTGCGCGCTGTTGATGGGCTCCGGGGTGAAGGTGAGCTGGAAGCGGGCACCCAGGGGCTGCTCCACGAGGTGGAGCTGGTTGGTGTCGGCGAAGCGGGTGGAGATGAGCACCTGCTTGCCGTCCTGGCTCACGTCCAGCAGGTTCGCCGAGCGCGACTCGAGGTACTGGAGGACGCGGCGGCGCAGCTCGGGAGGAATGGCGGGGACGCCGCTGGCCAGCAGGTTGGGCTGTCCGGGGAGGGGGGCGATGCCGGGCACCGAGGACGGAGCCTGGGCGGTCGCGGGCTTCTGCGCGGGCTGCGCGGGCGTTGCCGCGGCTGGAGTACCCGACAGCAGGGAGACGAGCAGTGGAGCGAGGGGTCCAAGATTCATGGTGCGCGAACCCTAACAGCCAGCCGGAAAGAGCGCGCTCCCTCTCCCCCTGGGAGAGGGCCGGGGTGAGGGTCTACTCCTGAACGGAGACCGTGGACGCACCGCGCCACGCGCGCCACCGGACGAGCGCGCACCCGAGGGTGAGCCCGACGAGCGCCCCCGTCACCGTGGGCCAGAAGGCCCACCAGAGCTGCGCCTCCAGCGCCCCCATGTCCTGGAAGCGCGACAGCCGCAGCCCGAGTCCCGCGCAGGCTCCGGCGGCGGTGGGCAGCAGCACGCGGAGGAAGTCGGCCACGGAGCCCCCTGGCACGGGAGCCAGGCGCGGATAGCGGCGCGCCATGTACCCGAGCACGATGAGCGAGCCCACCAGCGACGAGGCATGCTGCAGGACCCGGGCGAGCGGCAGGTCCCTGCTCCCGGCCGGCACGCGGATGTCCGGATAGAGGACCTCGGCGGGCCACATGGAGTGGTGGGTGAAGCCATCCCAGAGGATGTGCGTGGCCGCGCCGAGCACGAGCGCCACGGAGGCGAGAAGACAGGCGAGGGGGGTGCGCGGCAGGCCCTCGGTGCGAGCGAAGCGGCCCCATTGGATGCCAGCGACCTCGGGCAGCGCGAGGCGCAGCGCGGGGAGGATGAGCGCCTCCAGCCAGAGCAGGACCGCCAGGCCCACGGGCACACAGAAGGAGATGAACCCCGGGAAGGTGTGCGCGAAGTCGCCGAGCTCCCTCAGCGCGTACACGTAGGAGAGATCGGGCGCGCAGGCTCCGATGATGAGCGCGGTGGGCGTCAGCCCCCAGCGCGAGAGCCGGAAGAAGGGCAGGACCGCGGCGGCATGGGCGGGAAGGGTGACGGGCACGGGTATCCGCAATCCGTAGTCACTTTGGCCCGCGCGGCAAGCCCCCTCGTGTCACGGCCGCTCGGGCGAGTGGCGAACAGCGGACAGGAGATACCCTCACCCCGACCCTCTCCCAGAGGGAGAGGGAGAGGGAGAGGGAGGGGATTGGTGCGGTCAGGCCACGTCCTTGCGTGACTCCGAGGGGATGGCTCCATTCAGTCGCCAGGGCCACGCCAGGGGGGCGATTCGCGCGTAGAGCAGGAACAGGGATTCTCCGTCCGCGTGCTCGCGGCACACCCGGCTGGCCTCGCTCAGCAGCAGGCCCGGCGACATCACCCGGCCAGTCTTGCGCAACGCGAGCCGTAGTTCCTCCGGCACCGCCTCCAGGATGCCCTCCTTGTTGAGCCGCTCGTCGTTGGCCTCCGCGCACAGCTCCAGGTGGCGCACCAGCTCGGTCTTCAGCCGCGCGTCGTGCCCGAAGACGTAGGAGCACATCTGGAACAGCTCCGAGCCCGCCTCCGTCATCAGGTCCGACTGCTCGCGCGCGAAGCCCGGCTCACCCGCCGCCCGCCACAGGCAATCCCACCGCGCCTCCGCCGCGTGGCGCGCGTACAGCGCCCGCGCCGTGAGGTAGCTCTGCATCGAGTCGTGGAAGAAGCGCACGTGCGTGGGCACCGGGCCGGGCCTCGCATCCGCCGGCACCAGCAGGCCCGCGTCCAACAGCACGCGCAGCTTCGGCTCGTCCGGGCTGTCCCGGTAGACGATGAGCCGGCTCCGGTGCTCCCAGTAGCTGCCCAGGCACAGTGCCTCCGCGAAGGCCAGCAGCTCCGAGGTGGCCGCGTCCTCCGGGTCCTTCTTCAGCAGCCCCGCGAAGACGGCGCGGTAGAGGTTGATGACGCTGTCCACGTCTCCACCGCCGAACCGCAGCGCCAGCCGCACGAGGATGGGCACGTACGTCCCGTCCGCCGCGCGTCCCCGGCAGATGCGCTCGAGCGACCCGGAGAGCGGCACGGGCTTCCCATCCGCGCCCGGGTACGCGGCCTGGAAGCGCACCAGCCCCGCCCCATCCAGCCGCTTCGGCTCCACCCCCATCCACCGGAGCGAATGCGCCATCGCCAGCCGGTACGCCTCGTTGGGCCGGGCCGACAGCAGCAGCGGCGCGTGCAGCCCCATCTCGCGCTCCAGGTAGCGGCGCAGCGCCTCCGGCTCCAGCCTCGACTCGGTAAGGCCATCCAGCACGAGGAAGAAGTCCCCCGACTCCAGCAGCGTGTCCCGCAGCGCCTCCGGCAGCCCCAGGTCCACCAGCGCCTCCTTCGCGGCCACCTCGAGGTCCTCCGCCGCCGGGTCGATGAAGACGGGCAGGGGCGAGGCGGGCCGCTTCTCGAAGCGCTCCAGCGACAGCCGGACGAGCTGCCTCAACAGGGCGCTCTTCCCCCGGCCTCCCGCGCACTGGATGAGCAGGTGCGCGCGCTCGTGCGTGAGCAGCGTGGCCAGCTCCTCGGCGGTGCGCTCCGAGGCGGAGGCCGGCACCCCGGGTCCGGCGTGCTCGGTGACGTGCGAGGACAGCTCCACGTACACCTCGCCGTTGGCGCGGGCCGAGGCCACCTCCACCCGGCGGCGCACCTGCCGGACATAGGAGGCGAAGAAGCGGCGCCGGAAGGCGGGCCAGCGCAGCAGCGGCGCGGCGGCCCAGGAGAACGGGTGGGTGAAGACGAGCCGGCGGAACACCGCGGGCGACAGCAGCCCCAGGCCCGCGCACAGCACCAGCTCGGCGCACGTCACCGCCAGCACGGTGGGCACGTGGATGCGCAGTCCACCCAGCACCCCGAGCAGCTCGCCCCCCCCCGCCCCCACGAGCGAGGCGATATAGCCGAACAACGGCAGCCACCGGCGGGAAGCCGCCGAGGGGCGCAGCAGCAACATGGGCAGCACGAGCAGCAGTGTCACCGCGAGGCACGCCAGCGCGGTGCGCACCCAGACCCGGTCGAGCAGTGGCACGCCGAAGGGCACGTGCCGGAAGGTGGCGGTGAGCCGGGTGCCATTCTCCACCTCGTGCACCACCACGGCCCGATAGAGGCGCTCCGCGCTCCCCGGAGGCTCCGTCCACTGGAAGAGCACGCCGGCCGGCTCCCCGAGGCGCTGGATCCCCTGCCCCGCCAGCTCGCCGTCTCCCTCCTCCGCGCGCAACTCGAGCCGCAGCGAGCGCCCGGCCTCCGTGGCATGCGCGAGCCCGGGCCAGTCGAGCATCAGCGTCTCCAGCGGCATGCCCGCTTCGAGCTTGCCCTCCACCCGCACCTCGCCACTCGCATCGCGCTCGATGCGGGCGTCCCCCGCGAAGCCCACGCCCGCGCGCCCCACATCCGAGGCGGGCCCGTAGATGTAGCCGCGCGGGACGCCGGCGATCCACACCCGGCCAGTGCCTGGAATGGGGAGCACGTCGCTCATTCCCACGCCCTCGAGCACCTGCGTGGCCCCGAGCCCCCCCGCATCGAGCGAGAGCCTGTGGAGCCGGGTCCCGTCATCCGAGAGCAGCCACCCGCCCTGTGCGTCCCAGGCCTTCGGCGACGGGGAGCGCAGCCCCGTGTCCAGCGAGGCGCTCACGAGGATGTCCCTGCCCTTCACGAGCAGCAGGCGGACGACGCCATCGGGCGTCACCACCCAGGCGCGCTCCGACGAGACGGGAACGAGCCGGGCCCTGGCGAGCCACTCCACGTCCGCGCCGCGCGCCATTTCCTCACCGTTGCTCCCCAGGACATAGACGCGCTTCTCGTCGCTCGCCCACACGTGCCCGTCCGGCGACTTGTCCAGGGACAACACCACGCCCTCCACCCCCACCACGCCCGTGCCCACGCCCTTCCCGTCGGCGCCCATGAGCTTCAGCGTCCGGCCCGAGGACTCCGTGACACCCGGGCTCGCGTCGTCCACGACCATGAAGAGGCTGTCACCGCCTGGACCCAGGAGCTGCCGCACCTCCCTGTTCATCGGAGTCGACGTGGTCTTCGCTCCCTCGCGGCCCACGAGGAGGAAATCCGTGCCGCCGGAGTCCGCGCGCGCGCCTCCGGGGTCGGAGAGAACCGGGCTGGCCGCCCCGTACGAGAGCACCCAGGCCCGTTGGGGCTGCGAGGTGGGCACCAGGGCCGAGACGTCACGTGTCCGCAGCGGACGCGGGTTGAGCTGGGGACGCGCCCGCAGGTCCACCTGATAGAGACTGTGGTCCAACACGAGCCAGCCCTGCACGCCCTCCCCCACGGGCGACACCTCCTGCATGGTGGTCCCCGCCATGGACAGGTCCACCTTGTCCACCACGGTGCCCGCGGTGTCGATGACCCAGAGTTGCTTCTTGAGCCCGAACACGACCCAGAGCCGCTCGCGCCCCGCGGACGGCTTCCACTCCAACTCCTGGGCGAGCGCCAGGGGCTGCTGGACCGAACCCTGGTGGTCCACCACGAGCACCGCGCTGCCACGGCCCACGGGCAACGGCAGCCGCACGTGGACCCAGGCCCGCTCGGGGTCGGCCGTGGGAATCACCTCCACCACCTCCCAATCCATGCCCTTGAAGTCGGGGAAGAGTTGGTGGCCGGACCCGTCGACGAGCCAGAGCCCGGCCTGGTCCGGCGTCCATCCCCAGGCGTGGGAGCCGTGCCCGCACGGCACCATCTGGCGGCCTCGCGGGATGGGCTTCAGCCAGTAGCCTTCGACCTCGGCCTCGATGGGGGGTGGCGGCTCCTCGCTCCGGGCACAGGCGGCCACACTCGCGAGCAGCAGGAGAAGCAGGCTCCGCCGAAAGGACCGGGCAAGGGGGGGAGTCGTCATGCGGAGCCCGCATTCTGTCACAGGTCTCTCCCTCTCCGGGGCTCGCCCGCCCACCACACGGCCTGCCCGCGCCCCCCTCCCAGAAGACCCGGGAGCCGACACTCGGGGGCCGTGGATGCACGCCACCCGACACGCCACTGCCCCACGGGACGAGGAAGAGCTGGGAAGCGAACGATGCATCCAGGCACCGGCCGACCCATCTTCCCCACTCGATATCCAGGAGACCTGTGTATGCGGCTCGTCGTTTCCCTGCTGTGTCTCGGCCTGATGTCCGCGAGTGGCGCGGCGCGGGCGCAACAACCGGCCTATCCGCCTCCGACTGGTACACCGTCGCGGCCCGCGCCCGTCGCCCAACCGCCTCCGGCACAGCCGACGGCGCCCACGGCACAACCTTCCACGCCTCCACCGGCCACCACCACGCCTCCGCCGCCTCCGCCGCCGGCCAACGTCTCGGAGCCAGCACCTCCGCCACCTCCGGCGCCCGCGGCGCAGCCTCCCGCGCCTCCGCCCGTGACGACCGAGTCCCAGGGCCCCGCGGAGACGCCCTCGGAGCGGGCGATGCGCTACAGCCGGTTCTCCTCGGGCTCGGGCGGCATGATGCTCGTCTTCACGGAGATCCTCAGCGGCCTGGTGACGGGAGGACTCATCGGCAACTCCCTCGAGTCGAGGAACGGGACCTACGTGGGCGCGGTGCTCGGAGGCCTGTCGCTCGGCACGGCCGCGGCCCTGTACCAGTACTACGTTCCGGTGGAGCGCACGGAGTCACTGCTCGCGGTGAGTGGAGCGGCGCTGGGCTTCATCGCCGGCTTCGGCTATGGCACCGAGCACGGACTGAGCAAACGGGATCGCGCCCTCACCACGCTCCTCACGACGCAGCTCGGCATCATCGGCGTGCTGGCGGCCACGGCCGGTCCCGGTGACGTGAGCGAAGGGGACGCCTCACTCGTGGGGATGACGGCCATCTACGCCTTCGTGCTCACCGGGCTCGTCCAGTCGACGATCGCGCTCGGGCACGAGGGAGAAGAGGATACGGACCTCTCGCCGACGTTGGTGGCGCCCGCGCTGGGAATGGCGCTGGGCGGCCTGCTGGCGGTGCCGTTCGAGATTTCACCGGAGCGTGCCTTCAAGCTCACGGCGCTGCCGCTGGGAGTGGGCGCGGTGCTGCTGTTGGCGGGCACGGTGCTGGCGGAGGGTCCAGCCGTGCCGCTGTCGGCGATGGGCGGTATCGCCGCGACCTTCGTCATCACGCTGCTGGCCACGCAGGAGCCGCCCGCGGATGCCGCGCCCACGATGTATCAGCAGCGGTCGCGCCAATCGGATGCAGTCCAGGTCATGCCGGTGCCGGTGGTGATGAGCGCGGGCCGGCGAGGCGAGTCGCTGGGAGCGGGCCCGGGAGTGCTGCTGCGCTTCTAGCGAGCAACACCCACGACAAAAACCCCTCTCCCTCTGGGAGAGGGACGGGGTGAGGGTATGAAGTGAACCCGGGTTCCCCCCGGAGGCTCAGCCCTCGACGTTGCGAAGGAAGTCGGCCACGTCGCCGAAGCGCTGGTCGAGGAAGCGGCGCACGCCGCCCGTGATTCCACGGGCGTCCATCGCGCGCTGCATGCTGCGCAGCCAGGCGTCGCGCATGGCGACGTCGACCGGAAAGTGGCCGTGGCGCATGCGCAGGCGCGGGTGACCATGCTTCTCGATGTACTGCTGAGGTCCACCCAGCCAGCCGATGAGGAAGAGACCAAAGCGCTCGCGCATGCCACGGGAGACCTTGCCGTCCTCCAGCTCATGCAGGCGGGCGAGCGCTGGCTCGTGGGCATCCATGGCGTCGTAGAAGGCCTCGGCCAGGGCACGAACACCCTCCTCGCCGCCGAGGCGGTGGAAGGGCATGTCCTCCATGGAGGGGACCCAATCATCGTCGCTGCCAGGAATCTTCAGCCCGATGGGCTTCATCTCGGTGGACATGGCGTGTTCAACCCACTGGCCATGTGCGCCATTTCTGGGCGCCATGCAACCGCCGAGTGGGCCGGGAAACCTCAGGAGGCATCCGGAGCCCAGCGCTTGGGGCGGGTCTTCAGGGTGGTGAGCCCCAGCGAGTCGCACAGGGACAGGAAGCGAGCCCGGGGAACACCGGCCCAGGCGAGGTCCTCCAGGGACTCGGCGAGGGGCGCGTCCGTCACGAGGGTGGCGAGCTTGCGGTACAGCAGCGCGTCCTGGCGGTGCTCGCGCAGGGTGGCGGCGAGCTTCTCCGCGCCCCTCGGGCGAACGGTCCACGAGGCGGCGTCGGGGGGAATCGCCTCCAGGTGGCCGTAGGCGCAGAGCAATGCCGAAGCGCCCTTCTCTCCGAAGCCGGGCAGCCCGGGGATGCCGTCCGCGTCATCCCCCACGAGCGCCAGCAGGTCCGGCACGCTCGCCGGGGGCACACCGAGCTTCGCCCGCACCGCGTCCTCGTCCAGCTCCTTCTGCTGCTTGCGGTCCACCTGGACCACCTTGTGGCCACGCACGCACTGCCCCAGGTCCTTGTCCGGGGTGAGCAGCCGCACCTGCTCCACCCGTCCGGCCCAGCGAGCGGAGGCGGTGGCGAGGGCGTCATCCGCCTCGAAGTCCTTCATGGACCACACGGTGAGCCCGAGCGCCCGCGCGGCCTCCTCGGCCAGGTCGAACTGCGCGTGCAGCTCGGGGGGGACGCCCTCGTCGGACTTGTAGCCGGCGAAGAGGTCATTGCGGAACGAGCGGATGGGGTTGTCGAAGGCGAGCGCCACATGGGTCACCGCCTCCCCGGCGTCATGCAGCAGCGCGAGCATCGAGGAGACGAGCCCCACGGTGGCCTTCACGTCCCGGCCATCGGGCGAGGAGTGCCCGGGCCGGGGGGAGAAGTGGGCGCGGTAGAGCTCATAGGTACCGTCGACGAGGTGCAGGCGCATGAACGCTCTCCAATCCAATTCCGGGGCTCCAACCTCCACCAGTCAACGCGAGCGCTCGCGGCCTGTCGAGCCCGGCTTCACGGCGCACACGCGAGCCCCCGGTCCGCGCTACCCTCCGGACACCCTCATGCCCCTGGACAACCCGCCCGTCCTGCTCACCACCCGGCGTCTGAACCTGGCCATGCTGCCACCGGACGCCGCCGCGCGCGTGCTGGCCTACCACGAGGCCAACCGCGAGCACCTCGGCCCCGTCTCGCCCGCGCGTCCCGACAACTTCTTCACCCATACCTGGTGGCGCTCACGGCTGGCCCAGGACGCCGAGGACTGGCGGCGGGGTCTCGCCCTGCGCCTCTTCCTCCTGTCACGCGATGCGCCCCTCACCGCCGCGCCCGTCATCGGCAGCGTGTCCCTCACGGACATCCGCCGCGGCCCCCTCCAGTCCTGCGAGATGGGCTTCGGGCTCGACCTGGGCCACCAGGGCCAGGGATTGATGACCGAGGCGGTGCGCGCCGTGTGCGACTACGCCTTCGGGCCCATGGGCCTGCACCGCATCCAGGCCAACCACCTGCCGGAGAACCACCGCAGCGCCGCCGTGCTGCGCCGCCTCGGCTTCAGCGTCGAGGGCCTGGCGCGCGAGCTCGTCCTCATCCAGGACCGCTGGCGCGACCACGTCCTCACGGCGCTGGTGGCGCCTCGTACACCGGCAGGGTGAAGGAGAAGGTGCTGCCCCGGCCGGGCTGGCTCTCCACCTGGATGCGCCCGCCATGGGCCTCGACGATGCCCTTGGCGATGGGCAGCCCCAGCCCCGCGCCCTCGCGAGAACCCTTCGCCTGCCAGTAGCGGTCGAAGAGGTGGGGCAGGCTCTCCGGCGCGATGCCCGTCCCCGTGTCCCTGACTTGGAAGCGCACCATGCCCGCCTCGCGCCGGGCTCCCACGGTGATGAGCCCGCCCTCGGGCGTGTAGCGCAGCGCATTGCCGATGAGGTTGGAGAACACCTGCAACACCCGGCTCCGGTCCACCAGCACCAGCGGGAGCGCGCCCTCCACCTCGCGCTCCAGCCGCAGTCCCCGCGTCTCCGCCAGGGGCCGGTGCAGCTCGATGACCTCGTCCAGCAACCGGCGCGAGTCCTCCGGGTTGCGCTCCACCACCAGGCGCCCCGCTTCGATCCTCGCCACCTCCAGCAGGTCCTGGATGAGGCGGACGGCCCGGTCCGCCGAGCGCCGCATCAGCTCCGCCTGCTTGCGCCACGAGTTTCCCTCCGTGCCCGAGGGCAGGTGCTTGAGCAGATAGGTGGCGCCCAGGGAGATGACGTTGAGGGGGTTGCGCAGGTCGTGCGAGACGACGGCCAGCACATCGTCCCTCGCTTGCGTGGCCTGCTGGGACTCCATGTAGAGCCGGGCGTTGTCGATGGTGAGGGCGGCCCGCCCCACCAGCCCCTCGGCGAGCGAGAGGTCCGCCGGGCCGTAGCGCCGCTCCGACTCCGCGGTGGTGGCGAAGGTGATGGCGCCCAGCGTCCGCCCCCGCGCCACCAGGGGGACGATCATCAGCGAGCGCGGCGCCAGCGCGCGTTGCGTGGCGAAGTCCTCCTCGTCCTCGGCGGAGGCCCGCAGCCAGACCTCCGTCACCTCGGGGACGAGCTCCGGCTCGCCGGTGCGCAGCACGCTCTGCACGCCCACCACGGTGTGGCACCGGGGCCGCACCCACCCGATCCGGCGCAGCAGCGCCTCCTGCTCGGGCACCCTGTGCGCCATGGCCACCCGGTGCACCTCGTCTCCCTGCAACGTCCCCACCACGCAGTAGTCCGCCAGGCGCGGCACCACCAGCCGGGCCAGGCTCCGCAGCGTGGCCTCGTACTCCAGCGCGGCCACCAGCACCCGGCTGCTCTCGGAGAGGAACTGCTGCGACTCCTCGGCGCGCTTGCGGTCCGAGATGTCCCGCATGATGGTGGAGAACATCTCCAGTCCCCCCTCCGGCTCGCGGTGGGCGAGCAGCACCTGGGAGACGGGCAGCTCCCGCCCCTCCGGAGAGAGCAGCGCCGTCTCGCCCCTCCACATGCCCTCGCGCAGCGCGGTGGGCACGCCCTCGCCCAGCAGGCGCCGCGCGGCCCAGGTCGGGTGGGCCGAGGCGATGCTCCAGGCGCTGGCGTCCTGGTCGTCCGCCATTCCCACCATGCGCCGCCCGGCGCGGTTGAGGTAGAGCCCCCGCCCCTGCGCGTCCGTGCTGCCCACGAGGTCCGGAGTGGCCTCGATGATGGAGCTGAGCCGGCGGCGGGCCTCCTCCGCCCGTTTGCGTGCCGTCACCTCGCGCAGGTACACGGAGGCGCCCTCGCTGGAGGGGCTGGTGTGGCACTCGAACCAGGCCTCGAGCGAGGCGAGGTACATCTCGCACTCGGAAGCGCCATGGCCCTCCAGCACCCGGCCCACCCCGTGCAAGAGATCGCGCGCGCCTTCATCCGAGAACACCTCCCCCAGGCGCTGTCCCAGGAGCTGCTCGCGTGGCCGCCGCAGCACCTCGGCCGCCCGCTGGTTGGCGAAGGTGATGTGCTGCTCGCGGTCCAGGGCGACGAAGGCGTCGGTGATGCTCTCCAGGAGGTCCTCGATGCGCGCGCGCGCCACCTCGGCCACGGTCCGCGCCGCCTCCTCCCGGGCGAGCCGCAACGCCGCCTCCTCCGCCCGCTTGCGCTCCGTCACCTCGCGCATCACCGCCACCCAGTGCGTCCTCCCCCCCTCGTCCTCATCCTCCTTCACCGGCACCAGGGCATTCTCCGACCAGAAGGTGGAGCCGTCCTGGCGGTAGAGGAGCAGCTCCTCCCGGCAGGGCTCCTGCCGCTTCATCGACCCGATGAGGCGCTCGAGGGCAGCCGCGTCCGTCTCGGGCCCCACCAGCGCCATCGAGCTCCGCCGCTGGAGCTCCTCGAGGCTGAAACCCGTCATCCGGGAGAAGGCCTCGTTGGCATAGACGATGTCCCAGCGGCCTTCCTCTCTCCCTCGCGCCGGAACGAGGACGATCACGCCGTCATGGGCATTCACCACCATGGACTCGAAGAGGCGCAGCCGCTGCTCCGTGCGTTTGCGCTCGGTGATGTCCCGGAAGTAGATGGCGAGCCCCTCCTCCGAGGGATAGGCGTGGATCTCCACCCAGGTGTTGCGTGGTGGGTCGTGCTCCTCGAAGCGGACGGCCCGTCCCTCGGTGAGGGCGGTGCGGTACTCCCGCTCGGCGCGCGAGCCGATGAACCCCGGGAACACCTCCAGGATGGTGCGCCCGAGCATCTCCTCGCGTGAGCGGTGAGACAGCTCCTCGGCGCGGTGGTTGACATAGGTGAAGCGCCAGGCCCGGTCCAGGGCGACGAAGGCATCGGTGATGCTCTCCAGCATCCGGCGCACGCGCTGCTCGGCCGCCTCCGCCTCCACCCGCGCGGCCTGTTCGCGGATGAGCTGGCGCTCGCGGGCCTCGTGGCGCACCCGCGTGGAGATATCGGTGAAGGTGATGACCGCCCCGATGATGTGTTCACCCTGCCGGACGGGGCTGCTGCGGTACTCCACCGGGAAGCAGGTGCCATCGCGCCGCCAGAACACCTCGTCCACCGCGTGGTGGGTCTGCCCATCACGGAACGCGGCGTAGAGCACACACTCGGCCTCGGGGCTGGGCGTGCCGTCCTGGCGCGTATGGTGGATGAGCGCATGCAGGGACCTGCCGATGAGCTCCTCGGGCTTCCAGCCCAGCATGCGCGCCGCGGCCGGATTGACGAAGGTGGTGCGGCCCTCGAGATCCAGCCCGTAGATGCCTTCGTCCACGGACTCGAGGATGCGCTCGCCCACGTCACGCAGCAGTTGGAGCGCGCCCTGCTCCTCGGCGGACCGCAGGGAGACAGCGAACCCGGCCAGCCCGCCGCCCGTATCATGCAGGGCGGTGATCACCTGCAGTGCGAGGAAGCGGGTGCCATCGCTCCGCACGCGCCAGCCCTCCACCTCGATACGGCCTTTCAACCCGGCCTGACGCAGGTCCCTCGCCACCTGCTCCCACTCCTCGGGCGGATAGAGGGCGGAGAGGGGCTCGCCCAGGAGATCGGCCCTCGAATGACCGGTGAGCCGCTCCGCGCCCGGGCTCCACAGGGTGATGCGGCCCTTCAGGTCGAGACCGACGAGCGCGTCATCCCCCGCCTGCTCCACCATGAGCAGGGCCAACCCACCCCGGAGACCGAGCGCCTCCTTCGAGTGCGGCTCGTCTCTTGGCTCCTCCAACCCATCGGGAGCGCTGTGTGTGGTTGGCGGCAACCGTTCGGCCCTCCTCTCGGTCAGCCGTATCCCGCTCTCCCGCGCGCGGAAGGGAAGGGACGGGATTCAAGGATCTGGGCGCGAGCACCCCGGCTGCAACGAGGGCCCAGCCGGACGGTACCCGGCCAGCGCGTCGGAACAGGAACCTTGGGAGCGTTTGGAGACACGATGCACACACGGCCGGGAATGAACAGCTTCCCGCGAAACCTGGGATGGGAGGGGGACATGACGGGAACTCGACGGTCAGGAATGCCCGTATGGGTCATGGGTCTCGTGCTCGCGATGTCGGTGGCCACGAGCGCCGAAGCCAGGGAGGAGCCGCGGGGATACGGGGACGTCCTCGAGTACATCTCCCGGAGTTGGGACGTGCTGACGCGCTCCCAGAGCTCATGCGAGGTGGTGGTGGATCCCAAGCTCGGCGACCGCTCCGTGCTCTACCTGCCGATGAACCTGCCCGAGCCCGCGTCGGTCCAGGCCCTGCGCCAGAAGTGCCCCCAGGTACAGGTCCAACGTCTGCCGCAGGTCATCACCGGGCCGGGGCAGGTGGACGTGAGGAAGCTCCAGGCCCAGGGGTTGCTCTACCTGGAGCATCCGTACGTGGTGCCGGGCGGCCGGTTCAACGAGATGTATGGCTGGGACAGCTACTTCATCCTTCGAGGGCTGCTGCGCGACGGCCGATCGGAGCTGGCCCAGGGCATGGTGCGCAACTTCCTCTTCGAGGTCCAACACTACGGGTCGGTGCTCAATGCCAACCGCACCTACTACCTCACCCGCTCGCAACCGCCCTTCCTGTCCTCGATGGTGATGGCCGTGTACGACGAGGGGAAGCTCGGCGAGGCGGAGCGGCGCGCGTGGCTGGAGGAAGCCCTCCCCTACATGGTCCGCGACTACGAGATGTGGACGAGGGGCGCGCACCTGGCGGGCGACACGGGGCTGTCGCGCTACTTCGATCATGGCGAGGGTCCCGTGCCGGAGATCGCCGATGACAACCGCCACTACCGGGACACGGTCTGGTACTTCATGCAGCACCCGGAGGAGGGCAAGCCCTACATGAAGGAGGTGCCCGTGGGCACCAAGGCGGACTCCCCGGTGAACCCCGTGTTCACCACGCAGGTCTGTGAGCAGACGCCGGGAACGATCGCTGTCGAGTGTACGTCGCAGCAGGCCCACACCCTCACCGAGGATTTCTACAAGGGAGACCGGGCCATGAGGGAGTCGGGGTACGACGTCTCCTTCCGCTTCGGGCCCTACGGCGCGGGGACGCACCACTACGCCGCGGTGGACCTGAACAGCCTGCTCTACAAGACGGAGAAGGACCTCGAGCGCATCAGTACGCAGCTGGGCCGCACCGCCGACGCGAGCAGATGGCGGGAGCGGGCCGCCCAACGCAAGGAGCGGATGAACCGGTACATGTGGGACGCGAAGCGCGGGATGTACTTCGACTACGACTTCACGACGGGCCAGCGCTCGACCTACGAATACGCGACGACGTTCTACCCGCTCTGGGCGGAGCAGGCCTCGCCCGAGCAGGCTCGGGCGCTGCTGTCCAACCTCTCCCGCTTCGAGCAGCCCTGCGGCCTGGCGATGAGCCAGCGGAAGACGGGAGCCCAGTGGGACTTCCCCTTTGGATGGGCGCCCGCGCACCTCCTCTCCATCGAGGGCATGCGCCATTACGGCTACGACAAGGAGGCCGACCGGCTCTCGCGCAAGTACCTCGACCTGGTGGCCGGAGACTTCCGCCGCACGAGCAAGCTTCCAGGGGCGAAGACGGGGGTCATCCTGGAGAAGTACGACGTGGTGGCCTGCACCTCGGAGGTGGATGTGACGAAGGGGTACAGGGCGAACGTCGTTGGCTTCGGGTGGACCAACGGCGTCTTCCTGGAGCTGCTGCACGGGCTCCAGCAAGAGCCCGGGCACCACGAGAAACGCCAGGCCCGCCCTCCGGCGAGGGAGAGGCGGCCCTCTCCGAGCAGGGGACCCTGACCTGCCAGGAGGCCACGGGCCGGGACGGTCGTCAATCGGTGGTCATGAAGGGCCGAAGCCACCCGAGGAGGGGCTTCATGGAGCTGCCGATCATCAGACCCTGGGCGGGGACCACCCTGCCCTGCGTCACCAGCTTCATGTCCCGGATCCCCACCGCGCCCCGGAAGAACGCGACGTTCTCGCCATCCGTCAACACGAATTGAACGTACTGCGGCGCGCCGTCGATGAAGTACGCGCGCACGGCTCCCACGCCCAGCACGAACGTCGACGTGGTGCCATCGACATCGAGCAGGAGCGTCTCGTCACCCTGTACGGTCAACCATCCCTCGGCACCACTCCGCAGCTGACGGGTGATGAGCGCTATCAATCCCAAGACGACGCTGATCGAAAGCCACCCGAGTGTGGCCACGAACCAGAGGGGTGAGTCGCGGGGGACCAACTCCTGGGAGAAGATCGAGACGGCGACAACGGGCACCAACGCCACCATGGCGAGAACGACGAGCAGCACGCGGGCGCTCATGGGCCCTCGTAGGAGGGGGATGCGCCTGAGCTTCCAGTCCCGCCGCGACTCCACCACGGCCCACCAGCCCGTCAGCGCCATCACCGACACTCCGAGCACTTGCGTGACGAGGTGACGCGGCTCCATCTTGAACCCTTCCTCCGCGGCCGAGAGGACCCGCCCTAACATGAGTGGCCCTTCACGGAAAGTGGAGGGTGTTATGTCATGGTCATGAACACACCCAGGACAGCAGCGGTGATTGGAGCGGGCCCGGGACTGGGGGCGGCGCTGGCGCGCCGCTTCGCCCGGGAGGGATATGCCGTGGGCCTGTTCGCCCGGAGCGAGTCGAGCCTGCTCCCGGTGCGGCAGGAGCTCGAGAAGACAGGAGCACGTGCGGGCGTCTACGTGGCGGACGCGGCGGACGAGGCCTCGCTGCGGTCCGCCTTCGCCAGGATGCGCGCGGAGCTCGGCGCGCCAGAGGTCTGCATCTACAACGCGGGAACATTCGCGCAGGCGGGGCTCCTGGAGCTGACGCCGGAGCAGTTCGAATCCTCGTGGAGGATCGGCTGCATGGGCGGCTTCCTCACGGCGCGCGAGGTGGTGCCAGCGATGCTGGAGCGCGGGAGGGGCACGCTGCTGTTCACGGGAGCCACGGCCTCGCTTCGAGGCGCGGCGCGGTTCTCCGCGTTCGCGGTGGGGAAGTTCGGACTGAGGGCCCTGGCCCAATCGCTGGCGCGCGAGCTCGGACCGAAGGGCATCCACGTGGCCCACGTCGTCATCGATGGGATGATCGACACGCAGCGGGTGCGGAGCATGGTGCCGGGGCGCGAGACGTCGACGATGCTGTCACCGGACGCCATCGCGGAGACGTACTGGCAGCTGCACCGTCAGGACCCCTCCGCGTGGACGCAGGAGCTGGACGTGCGCCCCGCGACGGAGAAGTTCTAGCGCTTCGTCATATCGAAGAGCGCACGGGCCTGGGGGCCGAGGAAGCCATCGAAGCCGGGGGCGCGCTGGGCGATCTCGAAGTACGCATAGGGCCAGCCGCGCGTGCTCCCATCCTTGAGCCGGATGGAGACGGAGGCGGCGCGGGTGGCCGTCTGGCGGAGGGCACTGCCCGGCTCGCCTTCGATCTCGCTCTTCATGGGCACGCCGGCCTCGCGCATGCGCCGCTGCCACACCTCCACGTCGTCCACGGCGCCGGTGAAGTGGTTCACCTTGCGGCCGAAGGCGAGCAACCACGCGCCGTACTGGGACTCCTTCTCCAGCGCGAGCAGCGCCGGCTCGTCGGGCGGAGGCGGAGCGGAGAACCAGTCGGCGAGCGCCTCGATGGAGTCTGGGGGCGGAGGGTCGGCGAGGAGCGAGGAGAGGATGCGCTGGGCCTCGGGCGAGAGCTTGTCGGCGTGGAGCTCGGAGATGAAGACGCGGGGAAGCCCCTCCGGGTGGGACATATAGATGGCGGAGAGGTGCGTATCGGGGAAGGTGTACTGGCCTGCGGGCTTCCAGCCGAAGCGTTCGAAGACGCGGGAGAAGAGCGCGATGCCGCCATCGGGCCGGGCGAGGGAGCGGAGCGCGACGTGGTCGTTGCGGAAGCTTCCCCCGGAGAGCTGGACGAAGGTGCGCGCGTAGGGCACCTCGGCGGCGTAGCGTTCCCACAGCAGGTCCAGGAGGCGGATGGCGTCAGAGCTCATGCGCGCAGTCATAGCCGGAAGCCGGGCCGCCTTCACTTCCCGCGCCGCTGCGCGAAGAGCCAGGTGCTCACGGCCTCGTCGAGGTACACCGTGTCGAAGATTTCGTGCCCCAGGCCGGACAGCTCGGTGTAGCGCACGGTGGAGCTGCCCGCGCTCTTCAGCAGTTCCACCAGCGTGCGGCTCTCGGAGACGGAGGCCACGGTGTCCGCCTCTCCGTGCCACATCCACAAGGGCAGGCCCTTGAGCCGCGCCACCACCGAGCGATCCGTGTACCGGCCGGACACGGCCACCACCGCCGCGAAACGCTCGGGATACTTCGCCGCCAGTTGCACCGCGCCCCGCGCCCCCATCGACTGGCCGGTCAGGTACACCCGCTTCCGGTCACCGCCGTACTCGGCCAGGGTGTTCTCCAGGGCCTGGAGGGCGAAGTCGGCCACATCCCCACTCCAGTCCTTGTCCGGCGGGCACTGGGGCAGCACCAGCACGGCCGGGTAGCGCTCCGGGTGCACCCGCGCCGCCTCCGCCAGGCTCTGCGTCCTCGGCCGCATCCCATCCGTTCCCCGCGAGCCCGTTCCATGCAGCGCGAGGATGACCGGCCACGCCTGCCCCGGGCGATACCCCGGCGGCAGGTACACCGAATAAGGGTACGTCTCGCCATGCACGCTGAGCGTCTTCGCCACGAACGTGCCGGGCGTCCCACCCGCGGCCTGGGGTGGCGCCGCCTCCGGCACCCCCGCCAGCAGCCACGCCACCAGAGCCATCGTCACCGTGCCCATGGGCCACCTCGCATCCCGCACAGGTCCTGTCGTGGGACAGGGAAAAGCCCTTAGGGTAGCCCTCCCTCACAGGGGGCGGGACGTGCTCGGTATGCGGGGGATCGCCAAGGGTTGCGTTTCCATCACCCGGAGCTCTCATCCTCCGCTCAGGTGTGAAAACCAAGGCTGCGCACGTCCCCGGGTTGAACCTTGGAGGGGTTTCGCATCCCGAGGACGCGCGCAGTCTTCAGCCAGCCCGTGCCGCGGATTGCCTTGGAGGGGTTCCCCTGCGAGCACGGGCTGTATGGGTGGAACGCGTTGCGTCCACCCGAAATTCGCGGGCGGGCACATAAAGAAAAACCGGACGGAACGCCAGCCCCTGGCCCGCAAAGCCATCAGTCCCACTTGGGAGTGGCCATGAGTTCGCCTGATTCCAGCTGGACTGCGCCTTCAGCCTACACCCTGGAGGGGTGTGTGCCTATCAAATTGTACGGTTTGTACGGTGGCGCCTACCGGGGAGTGAGAACACCCGCCCCCGTCAGCGTCGGCTCGACATCATCCGGCCCAGCATCAACAGCACGATGGCGCCGAGGATGGAGCCGATGAAGGTGGTGGGCCTCAGCACGCGCCAGTTGCCTCCCCAGATGATCGAGGCGAGGAAGCCGCCCATGAACGACCCGGCGATGCCCAACAGCGTGGTCCCGATGAGGCCCATGCTCTGCCGGCCGGGCATGAGGGCGCGGGCGATCAGCCCCGCCAGGAAACCGAAGACAATCGTCGTACACAGGCTGATCACTTCATCCTCCACTCGTGCTGCGTGTGACGCCAGTCTGCATGAACTACGCGCCCTGGCGAACTCCATTGCACCGGAGGGCGCGGAGCGCCGAGAACGAGCCCGGAGCCCCGGCGCTATGAAGCCGTTCACACCTTTGGCGTGAAATCGTTCGTACTCCGCGCCGGGGGGACATGGTCGTCTTGGGTGCCGAAAGTCCCGAGAGCATCGCCATGTCAGAGCCCTTCATTGGCGAGGTCCGCATGTTCGCCGGCAGCTTCGCGCCCCGCGGTTGGGCGCTGTGCGATGGCCGGCTCCTGTCGATCTCGCAGCACTCCGCCCTCTTCTCCGTCCTGGGAACCTCCTACGGGGGTGACGGCATGACCACCTTCGCGCTGCCGGATCTCCGGGGCCGCGTGCCGCTCCACCCCGGCTCGGGACCCGGCCTGACGCTCCAGGGCACGCCCCACACCGACTGGGATCAGCGCGCCCGCGACCCCGCGAAGGACCGCCGGACCAACGACCTGCAGCCGTATACACCGGTGAACTTCATCATCGCGATCGAAGGGTCCTTCCCCGCTCGCGGCTAGCGTCTCCCGTGCTAGAGAGCCAGCTCGCATGGGCACCCGATCGAACCGCACGCTCTCCTCCCGCCTCCTGGCGCGCACCGCGCCCCTGTCGATGGCCCTGGCCCTCTTCGCCTGCTCGGACAAACCGGCGGACAAGACGCCTCCACCCCCGAGCGCGGCCTCCGTCTTCAAGGACGAGCCCCGCCAGCCGGAGTCGCCCTCCGTCCCCGCGCCTCCGACCACGGGCCCCACGGGCACCGCCGCCGCGCCCCAGGGCAACCCGCCTCCGGCCGACGCCGCCCGGACCCCCGAGCAGCTCTTCGCCAACCTGGGTTGCCGGGCCTGTCATGGCCCGGGCAGCGCCTTCGTCTCCGCCCTCGCCAATGCGCGCACCAAGGAGCCCGAGGTGATCGCCATGTGGATCCTCGATCCCCAGAAGGTCCGCCCGGGAACGATGATGCCCAGCTTCGCCGGCCGCATCACCACCCAGGAGGCGATCTCTCTCGCCAAATGGATCAAGGCCGGCAACCCACCGCCCCCCTCCGAGCAGTAGCGCGGCCCGCGGCCAGGACTACCCGGCCGCCACCTCGCGCAGGCTCGCCTCCACACCGGCGAGCAGTTCGTCCAGCGCGGCGTCCGGGATGTTGAGCGCGGGCGCCACGTAGACCGTGTCCCCCAGCGGGCGCAGGTACAACCCGCGCCGCCGCGCCGCCTCGTACACGCGCCAGCCTCCTCGCGCCAGGTAGCCGCCGCCTCCCAGGTCCACCGCCCCCACCATGCCGATGGCCCGGGGGTTCTTCACCCCGGGAATCGTCCCGGCCATGCGCTCGAAGGCCGCCTTCACCTTCGGCGCCTTGCGCGCCACCTGCCCCAGCACGTCCTCGTCCCGGTACACCGCCAGCACCTCGCGCGCCACCGCCGCCCCCAACGGGTTCCCGCAGTACGAGTGCCCGTAGTACAGCGCCCGCTCACTGCCTCCGCCGAAGCCCGCGAACACCCGCTCGGTGGCCAGCGTCACCGCGAAGGGCATCAGTCCTCCGGAGAGGGCCTTCGCCAGGCACAGCAGGTCCGGCACCACTCCCGCCAGGTCACACGCGAAGCGAGCCCCCGTGCGCCCCAGGCCCGTGAAGACCTCGTCGGCGATGAGGAAGGTGTCCACCGCCCGCGTGGCCTCGCGCACCGCGCGCACGAACCCGGGCTCGTACACGAGCATGCCCGCCGCGCCCTGAATCACCGGCTCGAGGATGACGGCGGCGATCTCCTCCGGGTGCTGGCGCAGCGTCGCCTCCACCTGCGCGAAGGCGCGCTCCCAGCCCGACGGCTCCGCCGGGGACGGCACGTGCACCACGTCGAAGAGCAGCGGCCCGAAGACATCGCGGAACACCTGCACCCCGCCCACGCTGGTGGCGCCGATCGTCTCGCCGTGGAAGGCCCCCGAGAGCGTGATGAAGCGCGTGCGCCGGGGGCGGCCATTCTGCGCCCAGTACTGCGCCGCCATCTTGATGGCCACCTCCACCGCCGTGCTCCCGTTGTCCGAGTAGAAGACCCGCGAGAGCCGCTGTTCCGCCGAGAGGTCCGCGCGCCCGGCACCCGGGGCCAGCGCGACCAGCTCCCGCGCCAGCAGCGCCGCCGGCTCGTGCGTCACGCCCGCGAGCGAGGTGTGCGGGAAGGTGCCGGCCTGCTCGGTGAGGGCCTTCACCAACCGGGGATGCCGGTGCCCCAGCGTGGACACCCACCAGGAGCCGTTGGCGTCCAGGTAGCGCGTGCCGTCCGCGTCGTGGAGGTACGGCCCCTCCGCTCGCACCACCACCAACGGGTCCGTCTTGGCGATGTACTCGTCCATCGCGGTGTACGGGTGCCACACGTGCCGCTTGTCCCACGCGACGATGTCCTGGCGATTCATTCCGGTTGCTCCTCCCGATGCGCGGCCCTCCCTACCACGGCCGCGCACGGAGGCCATGGGTGGCGGCCAGCTGCTAGGGTGTGTGCCTCATGAAGCCCATGATCCTCGGGGGGGCGACCATCGCTCCGGCCCTCGTCCTGCTCTGGTACATCTACTCGCGCGACCAGTTCCCCGAGCCACGCGCCCTGCGGTTGAAGACGTTCCTGCTCGGCCTGTTCTGCTGCTTCCCCTCGCTCATCGTGCGGGTGAGCTTCGAGCAGTCGTTCCCGGAGCTGACGACCCCGGGGATGTCGAGCACGGCCTGGTGGAGGGCCCTCCTCTCGCTGGCCATTCCCCAGGAGGTCCTCAAGTTCCTCCTGCTGTACCTCTATGCGCGGCGCCACCCCGCCTTCAACGAGCCCCTGGACGGTGTCATCTACGGCGCCACCGTCTCGCTCGGCTTCGCCACGCTGGAGAACATGACCTACGCGGGCGAGTTCAACATGGACATCGCGGTGCTGCGCGCCCTCCTCGCGGTACCGGGACAGGCCGCCTGTGGAGTGGTGATGGGCGCCTACATGGGCCGCGCGCACTTCACCCAGGATCCGCTCCAGAGCCTCTCGCTCCTGGCCAGGGGGCTGGGCGGTGCCATCCTCCTCAACGCCCTCTTCAATGCCGCGTTGCTCACGCACCAGACCTCGTTCGCCTTGCTGGCGATCGCCGTGAACGCCCTCGGCCTGTACCTGGCCTGGAGGCTCTTCAAGGCACTCCGGGAGGAGCAGGACCGGCTCTTCCATGTGCTGAAGCTCCGGGAGTGGAGGCAGTCCGCGGATGACAGGGCCGGCCCGCCCTCCGCGCCGGAGCCGGAGATCGCCTGGGCCGTGGTCCCACGCGAGCCACCTCGCGAGCTCTCCTGGTGGGCCCTGACCAAGCTCGTCCTGGGAGGAGTGGGGCTCAGCTTCTGCGGACTGTTCTGGCTCGCCACACTCCAGCTCTTCCGCGACGAATTCCAGCGAAAAGGCCTCGCCGACGCGCTCATCACGACGCTCTTCGCCGTGCTCATCCTCGACCTGGTTCCCACCTGGCTGTCCTGGGCGCTGTTCCGCTCGGGGCTGCGCGGCCCCTTCGTGCCCGCGACCGTGTCGTGAACAGGAAGCCCCGGGGAAATTCCCCAGGGCTTCCAGGTGCTTACAGCCCCCGCCCCTGCCCGCCCGGCAAGGGAGGAGGGACGGACGGCGAGCGTGCGGCCCCCGCGTTAAGAAGCTTCCCCGTGGCCGCCGACGCTCCCCTCCGCATCCGAATGCTCGAGTCCATCACCGACGTCCCCGCCTCCGCCTGGGACGCCCTCGTGGGACCCGATGCTCCTCCCTTCATCCGCCATGCGTGGCTCTCCGCCATGGAAGAGAGTGGCAGCGCCCAGCCGGAGACGGGCTGGGAGCCCCAGCACCTGACGATCTGGCGCGGGAAGAACCTCGTCGCCGCCTCGCCCGCCTATCGCAAGAACCACAGCATGGGCGAGTACATCTATGACTTCTCCTGGGCCAGCGCCGCCGAGCGGCTCGGCATCGAGTACTACCCCAAGCTCGTCGTCGGCGCCCCGCTCTCCCCCGCCACCAGCCCGCGCTTCCTCATCGCTCCCGGTGAGGACGTCCCCACCCTCCGCCTCGCGCTGATTCAAGCCGCCCTCGAGAGCGCCCGCGAGGGAGGTTGCTCCTCCGTCCACTTCCTCTATCCCCGCGAGGACGAGGCGGAGCTGCTCGAGCAGCAGGGACTGGCCCGCCGCATCACCCTCCAGTTCCACTGGAAGAACCCGGGCTACCGCAACTACGACGACTACCTGGCCCGCTTCGACTCCAAGCGCCGCTCCCAGCTCAAGCGCGAGCGCGGTGCCGCCGCCAACCAGGGCATCCTCATCCGCACCGTGCGAGGCCAGGAGCTGGGCCCCGAGCACGCCCGGCGCGCCTTCCGCTTCTACGAGGCCACCTGCGAGAGCCGCGGGCCCTGGGGCCAGGTGCAGCTCACCGAGGACTTCTTCGTGCGGGCCTTCCGCTCACTGCCGGAGACCGTGGAGCTGGTGCAGGCCGAGCACAAGGGCAAGGTCATCGCGGGCGCCTTCAATCTCGCCACCCCCGAGCGCCTCTATGGCCGCTACTGGGGCTGCTTCGAGGAGCACCCGTTCCTGCACTTCCACGTGTGTCTGTACCACTCGGTGGACGAGTGCATCCAGGCGGGCCGCAAGGTGTTCGAGCCCGGCGCGGGCGGTGAGCACAAGATCGCCCGGGGCTTCGAGCCCACCGCGGTGCACAGCGCCCACCTGCTCTTCGACAAGACGCTCGACAGGGCCGTGCGCGACTTCCTCCGCCGCGAGCACGCCCACCTCCAGCCCGCCATCGAGCAGGCCGAGGATCTCGCCGGCCTCAAGCCCTGGCCCCTCCCGGGTCAGGGCCGCGCCACCGGTTAGTAGCGCACGTCCAGGCTCGGCAGCAGCAGCCTCGACTCTCCCTGTGCGCGCAGCGACTGTCCCAGATCCAGGTGCACCACCGCGTGGCCCCGCTCGGCCAGGTACGCCACCGGCGACTCGAAGCGCAGCGGCGCCACCCGCGTGTCGATGACCCCTCCGCTCGCCGCGTCCTCGTAGCCGCCGAAGTCGTCGAACTCCACCTCCACCTTCACCCGGTCCACGCCCTCTGGCACCACGAAGCGGCCAACGAGGTACGCCTGCTCGGGATTCGTGAGGTCCATCGACTGGCGGGACTTGAGCCGCGTCGGCAGCGAATACCCCTCCATCGTGGTGACGGAGATGCTCCGCACCTGCACCAGCGCCGAGGCATAGCCCGGGTTGTTCACCCCCTTGAGGCGCAGCTCGAAGCGCTGGCCCTCGAGCTCCTCGGGGAAGTCCGGGCGCTGCCCCGGCGTCTCCTGCGTCCGGCCCGCCTCACCGCAGCTCGCGAGCACGAGCGCCACCGCGCCCATCGCCGACAGCATCAGCTTCTTCATGGTGTGTGTTCTCCTGGAAGGCGTGTGATGGAAACGGCCCTACGGACGGCCCGGCTCCGTCGGGTCCGCGGCGATGCTCGCGGCGTGTGCCGGCGTGGCCCGTCCCGCGTCGAAGCCCTGGGGCAACGGCTCGCGCGTCCCCGCCTCGTTCTGACGCCTCAGCTCCTTCATGAGGCGCTCGGCCCCCTCGTCACCCGCGCGCAGCGCCCTCAGGGCCTCGTCCAGCACCCGGCCCCGCTTCGCGCTGGCGCCGAAGAGCCGCTCGTTGCAGGAGGCCACCAGCGCCTCGCGCGCGAGCTCGAAGCGCCGCGTGTCCGCCTCGCTCCGGACTCCCCCGTTACGGTCCAGGCCAGGGCTCGCCCACAACAGTCCCAGCGCCTGCTCCAACGACTCCACCCGCGCCACGCCCAGCTCGAGGTATCCAAACCCGAGGCACTGCTGGAGCGCCTGCTCGTGCACCTTGAAGAAGCCCGCGTTGCGCGAAGGACCTCGCGCCGCCGACTCCGTGCAGTAGGGGTCCTCCGGCGGGCACGCCATCTCGCAGTCCACGAAGGGCTCGCAGCATGTGACGCGCGCGGCGCACTGCGTCTCTCCCAGCGCCCACTTCACCCGGAGCGCGCTGTCGAAGTTCCCATCCGCCCTGCCATCGCTCGCCGCCAGGGCCTGGCACGCATCGGGCGAGGCCAGCTTCAACTCGAAGGTGGCCTCTCCCGACCTTCCCACCCCGAGCGCCAGCGGCGTGGCGAACGGAGCGCCGAAGCCGTAGGGCGCCAGCAGCGGATCCTCCACGAGGTCCGCCACCGACTCCGCCTGGGGGTGGATGTTCTTCAGCGTGTAATGGAAGCGCAGCGTGGCCGGAAACTTCGTCACCCGCGGCACCTCGTCCTTCGGCCCGACCTCGCCCTGGACCTGGACGCGCTTTTCACAGGTGAACTCGTGGGCACTCGCGGCCCCAGTCACCCCCAGTACCGTGGCCATGGCCGCCGCCTTCCATCCCCTCAGCATGTCGCTCCTCCATGTGTGGACCCGAGCGCCCTGACTGCTCGCCGCGCCGTGCCCCTTCACGACCCATACCGGGCGGAGAACCCCCCACTTCGTCCACCGGCGGTCGCTTCGTGGGTACACCGAGCAACAGGGGTGCTCGCCTGCCTGCCCTCGGCTGGGAAACGGCGTACCCCCGGTGGGAAGGAGGTTGCCCACCCTGGAACCTGACACAACCCGGTGAATGGAAAGTGAATCGCGGGGAAACAACCCGTAGAGTCCACCCGCTATGAAAGCGCCTGAGACGGAAGCGGACTTTCTGCAGTGGTACGAGGACTGTTGGGCGGATCGGGACGAGGTGGAGTACCCCAAGCTCTTCGGGGCGATCAGCGAGGAGGTCTACACGCTGGAACAGAGTGGGGCCCTGGAGGCCTGGCTCGAGAGTGACCTGGCCGAGGTCAAGGAGTTGGACCCGAACTGGGGCGGCATGGGCGTGCGCGTGGCGCCGCCGAGCCCCGAGTACCCCTACTGGACGTACGTGACGAGCGGGCTGTCCAACCCCTTCACGGTGGTCCCGGGCCAGGAGATCGAACCCGGCGCTCCGAGCGGCCTCGGCTACGAGATGGTCATCCACTCGACCGAGGAGGCCCAGTGGCCCGTGCTCCGGCTGCTGGACATGATGGCCTACAACCTGGTGTGCATGCGGGCCTTCGCGATGGGGCACCGCTACCCGGTGGAGGGTACGCTGACGGGCGGTGAGACGAAGCTCAACGGCTTCGTCTTCGTGAAGGATCCGTCCCGCCCCGCGAACTTCCAGCTCGAGTCGGGGCAGGTGCAGCTGCTCACGCTCGTGGGCGTGACGAAGAACGAGATGGCCTTCGCCAAGTCCAACGGCATCGACCGGCTGATGGCCAAGCTGGTGGCCGCCGGCTCCGGCTACATCACCAACCCGGAGCGCGAGCAGGTGCAGCTGTAGTCGGCAACCTCCTTCCCCTCCCGTCGGGAGGGCCCACCCCTCTCCCTCTCCGGGAGCTGAGCATTAGTCACATTTTCAGGCCCAGCTCCTGGAGACGCTGGAGGTCATCGGCGATGATGGCCAGGGTCTTGAGACCACGGCCGATGGTGATTGAGCCGGGCGGACCTCCTGAGGACTTGGAGTAGCCGCCCAGGCGAGCAATCCACAAGACGGCCTGGGCGATGTTGGGCATGTCCTCACGGCGCAAGCCCTGCGTGTCGTAGCGCAGTTGCAGACCCCGAATCTCCCAGCGTGACAGCTCCACGTCCGCTGGTAGCTCCGGGGCCTCTCGGGCCAGGCGTTTGAGTCGCTCTATCCTCACGGCCACGCTGAAGAGCACGC